>CBDTVJ010000001.1:0-28647 GCA_965363655.1 uncultured Halieaceae bacterium
AGCTTTTATCACCGCGCTCGTCATATTCTGTCGCGAATTGGGCAGCTTACCAGTCTCTCTGCATCAGGCTTGTATAGAGAGTTCGAGAAGCCGCGAGTCTTATACCTGACAGGAAACCCTTCTGCGAATTCAACCAGAAAACGCGCTATTGAGGTTCTGGACTCCATATCGCTTGAACTGGAGGTTAGCTCGGTAGAGCATAATCGGGCGACGATCTACCACATGCTGGGTGCGGACATCATTGTAATTCAGCGCTGGACTGATCAGTCTCTGGACAGGGCGCCAGCAATTTTTGATGCAATCGCGCAGCTGCGGCCATTGGGTAAGCAGTTTATCTATGAAATTGATGACCTTCTTTTCCACAAGGGTGGTGCCTTGCCTGTGCGATTCATCAAGAGCTGTGACGCGGTGATAACGTCCACCAGCCACTTGCGAGAGCATGCGCGGAAGTTTAGTCGGAATGTTTATCTGCTACCAAATGCCATAAAGGGAGAAGACATTGAATTCTCTCCAGGTCAGCAAGATCATGCTCTGCCTCAAGTGCTGTCAGTATCGACCGATGCTTTGGGTTTTGATCGTTTCGAGGCGGTCGCGAGGCATTTCGATGGCCAGGCCGAATTTATTTTTGTATCGCTAGCCAAGGTGGTAAGCACTGCCAGAAACCTGACAGTTCTACCGGCGATGCCAGTCAGTCAACTGAACGCCTTGATAGCGACTGTTGACATGGTGGTTAACGACTGCTCAATGCCTGCAGCGCTGGTAAATAAACTGGAAATGGCTGGCGATGAAGAGAAGAGACTGGATTTTCTGAACTGCAAAAGCCCTATCAAATATTTCTATGCGGGGCTGGCAGGAAAACCGTTTGTCAGCACTTCACAACCTGAATCCTACCTCGACGTGGTTGCAGATGGCATTACCGGCTTCTTTGCAGATTCATTTGAAGAACAGATTGCAGTCATTGGGCGCTTGATAGCCTCACCCGAGCTTTGTGTTAGTGTGGGTCAGGCGGCCCATAAGGACGTCATAAAAAGACACACACTACTGGCAATGAACCGACAATACCTCCAGTTATTTTGCGACCTTAACAAAATTAGACTGAACGGAGTGGGTGAGGCTATAGGCTATTATCACCAGCTCAATGATATATCTGACGAAGATTTGGGTGGTGAGGCGCAGGTTGTTTTTGCCTCTCAGCTGTCGGCGCTAAAAAACGCCCTGGAGGGGTATAGAAAGCACTCGTTGCCTGCTGTACAAGATGCTGCTCATTTGAAGACGTTGGTAGACTGGCAGGAGCCCCCCCGCTTGAGAACCCGCTGGATAGCTATCAAGCATCAAACCCTCCTCACGCTAACTGGGGTTGCCAGGATGCATCCTGCAGTAGAGGCAATTGCCAGAAAGCTATGGCGGGTATATAGACGTGTGAAAGACTCTGTCAGGTAGAAAACAGCGAGCCGTTGTCTTGAATAGAAATTGGGTTACCTGGCATCTCGCATTTGCTGTGACCCAGGCACTGCGCTGCGAGTAGATGGTCGTCTCAGTCAAAATTAATTTATCACCAGACTTTGCGGGAGATGAATAGCAGGATGAGCAGTAACACTAGCTCTTTGCGCGATGCCGTTTTAAACCGACGCATGCTGATTTGCGTGTTTACGGGTTTTAGTTCCGGTTTGCCACTGTATGTCGGTATTCAGTTACTGCAGGTATGGCTTAGGGACAATGATGCCAGCCTTGCCGAGATTGGTTTGTTTGCTTTAGTGGGCATGCCCTATACGGTTAAGTTTCTCTGGGCGCCATTAATGGATCGTTTTACACCCCCGTTTTTAGGTCGGCGTCGTGGTTGGATGTTACCCATGCAGCTGGGCTGTTTGCTGCTCATCGGCTTACTCGGGATGCTAGATCCAAAACTGTCGTTGCTGACGGTGGCTTATATGGCGCTGGCCTTGGCCTTTTTCAGTGCTAGCCAAGATGTTGTGTTAGATGCTTTTCGCCGCGAAATTTTACCGGATGCAGAACTGGGGCTGGGTAATACGATTCATGTGCAAGCCTACCGTATCGCCGGTTTGATCCCCGGGTCGTTGGCGTTGATATTAGCTGATCATATGCCCTGGCAATCGGTTTTTTGGATAGTGGCATCCTTTATGTTGGTCGGTATTGCTATGACATTGGTGGTTAAAGAGCCGCCCTTGGTCGCAGGAACGCCAGTTTCCCTGAAGTCCGCGATTGTCGAACCCTTTACGGAATTTTTTAGTCGCAAGGGTGTGTCCTCTGCCTTATTAATATTGGCCTTTATGTTTTTCTACAAGGTCGGCGATAGCATGGCCACGGCTTTATCATCCGTGTTTTATCTGGATTTAGGTTTTACTAAAACCGAGATTGGCGTGGTGGCCAAGCAGGCGGGTTTATGGCCGATGATTATTGGCGGCTTGCTAGGGGGCATTTGGATGATACGGCTGGGTATCAATCGTGCTTTATGGATCTTTGGTTTTGTACAGTTAATCAGTATCTTCGGCTTTGCCATTCTTGCTGAGGTGGGTGCCAATTTATGGATGCTAGCGGGAGTCATCACCTTTGAATATCTGGGGGTGGGCTTAGGCACTGCGGCCTTTGTTGCCTTTATCGCCAGAGAAACTGACCGGCGCTATGCCGCTACCCAGTTTGCATTGTTGACAGCACTCACCGCCTTGCCGAGAACCTTTGCCAATGCGTTCACAGGCCTGATTGTGGAGCATTCCGGTTGGACGATGTTCTATCTGCTATGCGCCTTGATTGCTGTGCCGGGGATGCTATTGTTGTTTAAGGTGGCTCCCTGGTCTGGTAGCAGCAGTACTTCTATGTCGGCGCAATAGGCCAAAACCGCTACATTGCTGGCCCGGAGCCTGCTTGTTGGGTTTCTCGACACCAATGCGATAATTAATCCGAGTTGCCATAGTTACTAAAAATGGGCGAACATAGCTCAAATAACATCTCATGATTCTTATAAGAGAAGGGAATATGAAACTGTACTGGCTAGTTGCGCCAGGTGGATGCTGTTAAGTGACTGAACTGGCGGCAGATCCGTTGAGCACAAAATCACCAGCGCGTGTTGTGGGCATACTCGGCATGCACAGAAGTGGCACCAGCTGTTTAACCGGCTCCCTGCAGGAGGCCGGTTTGTTCCTGGGCGATTGCCATACCTGGAGTCGTCATAATCTTAAAGGAAACCGCGAAAACCAGAGCTTCGTCGATTTGCATGATTCTATTCTTGCGGCAAACGGTGGTGCCTGGGATGTTCCTCCCGCACAAGTGATTTGGAGCAGTGAGCATATTGCCCGGGCGATTGCCCTGTTGGAAGAGCATGCCTCGGTGCCCGTGTTTGGATTTAAAGACCCGAGAACGCTTCTGGTGCTGCAGGGCTGGAAGCAGCTGCTCCCCGCGCTGGAGTTTGTCGGCATTTTTCGTCATCCCAATGCGGTGGCTGCTTCCCTCAAGAAACGTAGCGCCATGGCGCGGGAGGACGCGCTGAAATTGTGGTACACATACAACAGCGTGCTTTACCAGGAGTATAAGAGTAAGCCATTTCCGCTATTGAATTTTGATGATGAGGAGAAGGTTCTTGATGAAAAGATATTTCACGTTGTCAGCGAAATGGGTTTGGATGGCCGCTCTGGCGAGGAGAAATTCTACAGTTCCGAACTGAAAAATACTGTCGATCCAGACAGTTTATCGCTGCCGTGGAAAGTGCGACGTTTATTTAAAAAGCTGAAGAAGATAGCACTCTGAGCTGTGGATGCTGAATGTTAAATCGATTACACCAAAGCACTCGTAGCCTCATGCGGAAAGTGGCGGAGCGTGATAGGCCTATTGTCAGCTTTGTATTAATTGTCTATGACATGCCGGCCCAGGCTCAAAATACTGTGCGCTCCCTGTTGCCCGACTACCAAGTGGGGGCTGATTTACGGGATTACGAAGTCGTGGTGGTTGAGAATGAGTCTGGTAATCATGTCTCGGCAGACTTTCTGAAAACCCTGCCCGCCAATTTCCACTACCATCTCAGGAAGGAAGACCAGCCGACCCCTGTCCACGCGGTCAATTTTGGCATTCAACAGGCGCGGGGCGAAAATGTTTGTGTGATGATTGACGGTGCGCGAGTGCTAACGCCGGGAATTGTCAGGAATATCATTCTTGGGCATCGAGTTTCCGAGCTGGCGGTAGTCACTGTTCCGGGTTATCACCTCGGTTTTGAATTGCAGCAAGACGCAGTAGGCAACGGCTATGGAGTAGAACAGGAGCAGGCCCTGATGGAGTCTATAGCCTGGCCTGATGATGGCTACCGCTTGTTTGAAATAGCGTGTTTCAGCAGCTCCTGCGCCCCTGGATTCTACCTGCCCCATAGTGAAAGTAACTGCATTAGCATGCCCCGGGAAATCTTGAGGGATCTGCGTGGCTACGATGCTCGCTTTGATATTCGTGGTGGCGGTATGGTTAATCTGGATCTCTACAAACGAGCCTGCGAATACCCTGGCGTTATCCATGTTGTATTGCAGGGGGAGGGAACTTTCCACCAGTTTCACGGGGGAGTTACTACTGGAGGAGAAGAAGCTGAGGCCAGGGATCGGTTTATTGCAGCAATCAGGAAACAGTACCAGGAAATTCGTGGTCAAAAGTTTACCAGTCCTGCGACTAATCCAGTATATCTGGGGGAGGTCTCAGACCACGTATTGAAATTCGTTCATCTTTCTTCAGGAATTAAATTGGAAAGACTGAGGGAAAGTGCCGAATCGCGTAATGTTTTGGTTTAGAGACAACTACTGAAGGCGGCATGATTCTCCACAAATAGCTGCTGCGCTAAATGGGGCGATTACACTGTTACCAGCCAAAGTGTTGCAAATCGACTGAACCGTTACCTCTGAAACAGACGCCTTCCGCCTCCAGGCGTTCTCTTTGGACATTGTGCGATTCTGAGCCTGCTGGCAGGGAAATCCTGCCCTGGGCATTGATCACCCGATGCCAGGGAATGCGGGTATCTGCAGGCAAGCCCCGCAGCGCCCTGCCCACCCGTCGCGCCGCGCGGGCCAAACCCGCTTGTTGAGCGACACTGCCGTAGGTAGCCACTTTTCCTGCAGGAATTGCGGCCACGACCTGCCAGATGCGGTGGTTGATGTCTGGTTCATCGCCGGCCATAGGCAGAAACTTCCGGTTGCTGGGCGCAGGGAGTTTGTCAGACTCCATTGCAGCCGTCGAGTGCATGCCGGTATGGGTAGGCCGGCAAATTTCCTTGAAAATTCCGTCCCAAGCCCCATACTTTTGTACAACGGAGATCGTTTATGCGTTTTGTCATTATGCTCCTGCCGTGGCTGGAGCTGTTCACCCTGATCAAGCTGGGCACTGAAACCAGTGCTCTCACTGCACTGGTCTACGTGTTTGTCACCCTGTTGCTGGGCCTGGCCATCCTGCGGCGGCAGGGACAGGGCATGTTCGAGCGTCTCAGGGAGGCCCAGGAGGGGCGGATTGTTGGCCCTGAACTGTTGTTGGACGACATGGCCATGGGTTTCTCAGGTCTGTTGCTGATGGTTCCCGGCATGATTACCGACTTTATCGCGCTGATTGTACTGATAGGCCCCTTGCGACGCCGCCTGGCGAGAGCTCTCATGGGGCCACAGCCGGAACCCTATGCCCCCCGGCAGGATAATGGCCAGCATGAGACCATTGAAGGCAGCTTCCGACGAGTTGACGACGATGATGCTCTGTAACTTATTGTAAATAAACAATATTTATTCATTCCCCCCAGTATGCAGTAACTGTAGTGCGCCCCTTGACTCAATCGAATTCGTGACTAGAATTAGCACTCTCTTGAAAAGAGTGCTAATCGGGGCTTGAAATTACTTGTTGCGCCCCAATTTACCAAGCTAAGCCCTGTTTTGGGGTTCTCATAACATCGTGACTTTGGAGAGCTACACAAATGAAAATCCGTCCGCTGTACGACCGCGTAGTCGTTCGCCGCAACGAAGAAGAAGAAACTACTGCAGGCGGCATTTTGCTGCCCGGTTCCGCCAAGGAAAAGCCCAATCAGGGTGAGATCGTCGCAATTGGCGACGGCAAAGTACTGGACAGCGGTGAGCTGCGTGCCCTGGCTGTGAAAGTGGGTGATACGGTCGTATTTGGCCAGTACGCCGGCAGCAACACCATCGAAATCGATGGTGAAGAACTGATCATCATGGGTGAGAGCGAAATTTTTGCGGTTGTCGACTAAATACAGTCCGCAAGCGGAATTAATCGTTTTTCACGAGTAAATACAGATTTGAATCTAAGGAAGTAAATCATGGCTAAAGACGTAATCTTTGGTGACAGTGCTCGTCAGCGTATGCTGGCTGGCGTAAATGTATTGGCTGACGCCGTTAAAGCAACACTGGGGCCCAAGGGTCGCAATGTCATTCTGGACAAATCCTTCGGTGCTCCCACCGTGACCAAGGATGGTGTATCCGTAGCAAAAGAAATCGAACTGAAAGACAAGATCGAAAACATGGGCGCCCAGATGATCAAGGAAGTCGCTTCCCAGGCGTCTGATGTGGCGGGTGATGGTACGACTACCGCTACCGTTTTGGCCCAGTCCATTCTCAATGAAGGCCTGAAGTCAGTCGCCGCGGGTATGAACCCCATGGATCTGAAGCGCGGTATCGACAAGGCCATTGCCGCAGCAGTCGAGAAAGTATCCGCTGCAGCCATCCCCTGTGAAGACAGCAAGGCGATTGCCCAGGTTGGCTCTATCTCTTCCAACAGCGACGTGGCTGTGGGCGAAATCATCGCCGAAGCTATGGATAAAGTAGGCAAAGAAGGCGTCATCACCGTTGAGGAAGGCTCCGGTCTGGAAAATGAACTGGACGTGGTTGAGGGCATGCAGTTTGACCGCGGCTATCTGTCTCCCTACTTCATCAACAACCAGGAAAACATGAGCGCTGACGTGGAAGCGCCTTTCATCCTGCTGGTTGACAAGAAGATCTCCAATATTCGTGAACTGCTGCCCCTGCTGGAGCAGGTTGCCAAGGCCTCTAAGCCGCTGGTAATCGTAGCTGAGGACGTTGAAGGTGAGGCGCTGGCAACCCTGGTTGTGAACAACATGCGCGGTATCGTGAAAGTCACTGCCTGTAAGGCGCCTGGTTTCGGCGATCGTCGCAAGGCCATGCTGCAGGATATCGCTGTCCTGACCGGTGGTACTGTGATCTCTGAAGAAGTTGGCCTGGACCTGGAGTCGGCGACTCTGGAGCACCTGGGTAGCGCCAAGCGCGTCACCATGGATAAGGACAACAGCACTATCATCGACGGTTCCGGTGATCACGACGGCATCACTGCACGTGTTAATGAGATCCGTGTACAGGTTGAGAACACGTCTTCTGACTACGATCGTGAGAAGTTGCAAGAGCGTGTAGCCAAGCTGGCCGGCGGTGTTGCAGTTATCAAGGTTGGTGCTGCCACCGAGATCGAGATGAAAGAGAAGAAGGCCCGCGTTGAAGACGCTCTGCACGCTACACGAGCGGCGGTTGAAGAAGGTGTTGTGGCCGGTGGTGGTGTTGCCCTGGTGCGCGCACTGATGGAAATCTCTGGCATGAAAGGCGACAACGAAGACCAGACTCACGGTATCAATGCTGCTCTGCGCGCAATGGAAAATCCTCTGCGCCAGATCGTAGACAATGCCGGTGACGAAGCCTCTGTTGTACTGGACAAGGTCAAGCAAGGCAAAGGTAACTATGGTTACAACGCTGCTACCGGTGAGTACGGCGACATGATCGAGATGGGTATCCTGGATCCCGCCAAGGTCACTCGTACGGCGCTGCAGGCTGCTGGCTCCGTGGCAGGCCTCATGATCACCACCGAGGTGATGATTGCCGAATCGGTTGAAGAGGGTGGCGCTGGTGGTCCAGCAATGCCTGATATGGGCGGTATGGGTGGTATGGGCGGCATGATGTAAGTCGGTCTCTCCAGTAACACCGAAAACCCCACCGCAAGGTGGGGTTTTTTTTTATTTTGTCCCCGTAAGATTTCACGGTGTACAATACCGCGCGGGTTAAAACATTAGACAACAATAGACAACAACAGGGAGAGGACCATGATTCTCGAATTTATTTTCAGGTGGGCGCACGTTTTGTTCGGTATTACCTGGATAGGTATGCTGTATTATTTCAATTTCGTACAAGGTGAGTACTTCAAGGAAGCTGAGGCAGATGCCAAGGCAGATGCCATCAAGAAACTGGCCCCACGGGCGCTGTGGTGGTTCCGTTGGGGGGCGATGTTCACTTTCCTTACGGGCCTGGTTCTTTTACACCAGATCGGCGCAACCACCAATATTATGGGTATGCCGCTTATCTGGGTCGGTGCACTGGCAGGGATTTTTATGTTCCTCAACGTGTGGGTTATCATCTGGCCGAACCAGAAAGTCGTATTGGGCCTGAAAGAGGGTGATGGACCCTCCAGCGCGGCCAAGGCCGGCCTGGCATCTCGCACCAATACCTTGTTCTCCGCTCCCATGCTGTTTGGCATGCTCGGCTCGAAGCACCTGTATATAGAAGATGCCGGTGGCGCCGGTTTCTGGGCCTGTATAGCGCTTATTATTGCTTTGGAAATCAACGGCGTGGTCGGTAAAACTGGCCCGATGACAAGTGTCAAAGGCGTTATTCACTGCAGCCTGGGTCTTACGGCCGTAATGTGGGCCCTGCTGTACTTTCTCTAGGCGGCCTGTAACTGATACACCAAAGCCGGGTTTTTCCCGGCTTTTTTTATTCAGCTGCCGCAGCTGCGATGTATAATTATGTCTTCTGGTTGCAAAGCGAAAATCCCCCATGCCCCACGATGATCTCGATCATATACCTGCCATAGTCCCCACCCGCGATGGTGCGCCCCAGCGCAGCAGTAGCAAAACCCGCGCGGGCAAGGGTGGCGCGGCGCGGCACCCCGGCCCCGCGGTCCCTTCATCCAGGCCGGTAGGTGCCGGCCTGCTGGCGCGCCTGTTCATCACCATTGCCCTGGTGGTCGCCGCAGTCGCCTGTGCCTGGGCCTGGCAGTTGCAGTTGGAACTGCAGCAGGCCCGTGAACAGATGGCCAACTATGCGTCACGTATAGGCGATCTGGAGGACAGGCTGTCTGACACTGACGAGGGTATGACCCAGAATGCGGCCGGACAGGCGGTGAAAATATCCGAACTGGAGAAAGAGGTGCGCAAGCTTTGGGATAATGTCTGGAAACAGTCCAAGGAAAGACTGGCCAAGCTGGAAGCGTCCACTGGCAGCCATGACAAGAGTATCAAGGGGCTACAGGGCACTGTCTCCGGCGTGGAATCACAATTGGAGAGCGCATCCGGTGATATCACCAAGCTCAAGAGCGTGGGCGGTGACCTGTCACGCCTGATGGCCAGTGCCAAGGCCAACCAGGCTGAGGTTGAGCGGGTGGCCGATACTCTCAATCGTATCAATCTTGACCTGTCCAAGCTGGAAAAGCGTGTTCAGGGCAATGAGGAATGGGTCGGTTCGGTTAATGCGTTTCGCAAACAGGTGAATGCCAGTCTGAGCGACTTGCAGGCCAGACTCCAGTCTCTGCAGTCCGCGCCCTGACATCCTTACACCGGGTTGCCGGCCGGTAAGGATGCCTGCTGATCGCCGCAGGGGAGTGTATAATAACGCTCCCTTTTTACCGATGCGCACTAAGGAAGTTCAACATGACTGTCATTCGCCAGGACGATTTCATCGATAGCGTCGCCGACGCCCTGCAGTTTATTTCCTATTACCACCCGCTGGACTTTGTAAAGGCTGTAAACGAGGCCTACGAGCGAGAGCAGAACCCGGCTGCAAAGGACGCCATGGCGCAGATCCTGATCAACTCCCGCATGTGTGCCGAGGGCAAACGACCTATATGCCAGGACACCGGAATCGTCACCGTTTTTCTAAAGATCGGTATGGAAGTGCAGTGGGACGCGAAGATGTCGGTAGCGGACATGGTGAATGAGGGCGTGCGCCGTGCCTACACCAACCCCGACAATGTGCTGCGCGCTTCCATTCTGGAAGACCCCGCTGGAGCGCGAAAGAATACCGGGGACAATACCCCCGCGGTCATCCATATGGAAGTGATAGAGGGTGATACCGTGGATGTGCAAGTGGCAGCCAAGGGCGGCGGCTCTGAAAACAAGTCCAAGCTGGTCATGCTCAACCCCTCCGACAGTATTGTTGACTGGGTGGTGAAAACCATTCCCACCATGGGTGCCGGCTGGTGCCCTCCCGGCATGCTGGGAATCGGTATTGGCGGTACCGCCGAGAAGGCGGCAGTAATGGCCAAAGAGGTTTTGATGGATCCCATAGACATTCATGAGTTGCGCGAGCGTGGCCCATCCAATCGGGTTGAAGAATTGCGTCTGGAGATCATGGAGAAGGTCAACAAGCTGGGTATAGGTGCCCAGGGCCTGGGTGGCCTGACCACCGTCATGGACGTCAAGATCAAGGATTATCCGACACACGCGGCGTCACTGCCGGTCGCCATGATCCCCAACTGCGCGGCCACCCGCCATGCGCACTTTGTACTGGATGGCACCGGGCCGTGCCTGCAGACTCCCCCGGACATCAACGACTGGCCGAATATTACCTGGGAGGTGGGTGAGGGCGCCCGTCGCGTCAACCTGGACACCGTGACACGTGAGGAGGCCGGCCAGTGGCAGCCCGGTGATACCCTGTTACTGTCAGGCAAGATGTTTACCGGGCGCGATGCGGCGCACAAGAAAATGAAGGAACTGATTGAAAGTGGTGAGGGCCTGCCCCCCCAAGTCGATTTGAAAGGCCGCTTCATCTATTACGTAGGGCCGGTCAACCCGGTGCGTGATGAGGTCATGGGCCCCGCGGGTCCCACCACGGCCACGCGCATGGACAAGTTTACCGATTTCATCCTGGAGGAAACCGGCCTGCTGGGTATGATCGGTAAGGCCGAGCGCGGCCCGACCGGTGTGGCAGCCATCAAGAAACACAAGGCGGTGTATCTGATGGCGGTTGGCGGCGCCGCTTACCTGGTATCCAAAGCGATTACTGCAGCCAAGGTGGTGGCCTTTCCCGAACTGGGTATGGAGGCTATCTATGAGTTCGAAGTGAAGGATATGCCGGTGACTGTGGCGGTCGATTCCCAGGGCACTTCTGTGCATGAGGTGGGCCCGAAGATCTGGCAGGCGAAGATCGAAGAGCAGGCCATAGAGGTAGTCTAGTGTTGTGAGTGACACCAGCTATTACTGGCACGATTACGAAACCTTCGGCGCCGATCCCTCCCGGGACCGGCCAGTGCAGTTCGCAGGCCTGCGTACGGATGCCGAGCTGAATGTCATTGGTGAACCGCTGGTCATTTTTTCGCGGCCCAGCAATGATTTCCTGCCGCACCCGCAAGCCTGCCTGATAACCGGTATCACCCCTCAGCGCGGCCTGGCGGAAGGTTTGCCGGAATGCGAATTCATTCGCCTGATACACCAGGAACTGGCGCTGCCTGGAACCTGCGGGGTGGGGTATAACTCGCTGCGTTTTGATGATGAGGTCACCCGCCATACCTTGTATCGCAATTTCTTTGATCCCTATAGCAGGGAATGGCAGAACGGCAATTCCCGCTGGGACATCATTGATATGGTGCGCGCAGCCAACGCCCTGCGTCCGGATGGCATAGAGTGGCCCTTGCGTGAAGATGGCCTGCCCAGTTTTCGTTTGGAAGAACTGACCAGTGCCAATGGTATAGGCCATGAATCTGCGCACGACGCCCTGTCCGATGTGCACGCCACTATCGCCCTGGCGAGGTTAGTCAGGGAGCGACAGCCGCGCTTATACGACTATGTCCTGAATAACCGTGGCAAGCGCTCGGTCATGACCCAGCTGGACATCCCGGGCATGAAGCCCATGTTGCATGTCTCGGGGATGTTCGGCGCGCAGCGCCACAATACCGCCCTCATTGTCCCTTTGGCAGTACACCCGGTGAATCGCAATGAAATCATCTGTTATGACCTGAGTGCAGATCCGGCGGTGTTGTTTGATCTGGATGCAGGGCAGCTCCAGGAATTGCTTTACACCCGAACCGAAGATTTACCCGAGGGGCAGCAGCGGCCGGGTCTCAAATCTGTACACATCAACCGCTGCCCGATACTGGTCACCCCCAAAATGGCCGATCCAGCTACTGCAGCGCGACTGGGTATCAGCGGAGACCTTTGTCGCAAGCATCTCGCTGAGCTGCGTAATCATCGAGAGCGGGATACGGCTGGCTTTACAGCGAAAATTCAGGCGATCTATGGCGGTCGCAGCTTTGCCACGCAAAGTGATCCGGATCTTATGCTGTATAGCGGTGGATTTTTCTCCGAGCAGGATAAGCGGGCTATGGAGCAGGTCCGCGCAGGAACACCACAGGACCTGGCAGAATGCAGTTTCGTATTCGAGGATCAACGCCTTCCAGAGATGCTATTTCGCTATCGCGCGCGTAATTATCCGCAGAGCCTCACGGAGGATGAGCGAGCGTCCTGGGAGGAATACCGTTTCCAGCGGCTTACCGACCCCGATGCGGGTGCCAGTCTGTGTATGGAGGAGTTCCAGGCAGAGATTGAAAAGTTGATGGCCGCAGCTGAGCTTTCCGACGAGCAGCAGGCCTTGTTGGAACAGCTGCTGGACTATGCTGATACCCTTCTGACCTGAAGCGGGAGCGGCTTTCTTCGGTATTACGCACATGTGCAGGGGCCGGTGTCGCCCTTATAATAGGCCCCACAAATCAAGCCCCGTCCACCTTTCTCCAGGAGAGAACCAGCGTGCAGTTTGCCGGCAGTCATATCCTCTCTATCCAGCAATTTGAGCGAGGCGATGTCGAGCGTATTTTTTCTGTCGCTGATCGCATGGCGCCCTATTCCCGCCGCAAGCGGGTTACGCGCGTGCTCGACGGCGCCATCCTCGGCTCCATGTTCTTTGAGCCCAGTACCCGAACGCGGATAAGTTTTGGCAGTGCCTTTAACCTGCTGGGCGGCGAAGTTCGCGAAACCACCGGTATTGAGCATTCCGCCATCGCCAAGGGTGAGTCCCTGTATGACACTGCCCGGGTGTTAAGCGGATATTCAGACGTCATCGCCATGCGCCATCCCCAGGAGGGCTCCGTGTCGGAGTTCGCTGCCGCCAGCCGGGTTCCGGTGATCAACGGTGGCGATGGCAGCAATGAGCACCCCAGCCAGGCTTTGCTGGACCTTTACACGATTCGCAATGAGATCAACGGCAAGGGGCGCACCCTGGATCAATTGCGTATCGCCATGGTGGGTGATCTGCGCTACGGCCGTACAGTGCACTCATTGTGTAAGCTGCTTTGCCTGTTTAACGTCGTGCAGGTGGTGTTGGTGTCGCCCGATGCCCTGCGCATGCCACCCGAAATTGTGCAGCGCTTGCGGGAGACCGGGCACGAGGTTCTGGAGTCCGACAAACTGGAAGAGAGCATTTCCCACGTCGATATCGTTTATTCCACCCGCATCCAGGAAGAACGATTCAGTTCCCAGGAAGAGGCCGATCTGTACCGCGGACGCTTCCGCCTCAACCAGAGTATCTATACCCACCACTGTGAGCCCAATACGGTGATCATGCACCCGCTGCCCAGGGACTCCCGTGAGAATGCCAGGGAGCTGGATGATGACCTGAACGACAACCCGAACCTGGCGATTTTTCGCCAGACGGATAACGGTATGGTGGTACGGATGGCCTTGTTCGCACTGATTCTTGATGTGGTGGACCAGGTCGATAAGCATGCCCGCGATGTTAACTGGTATACCGCAGGTCGCTTCTGATGTCGCTGCAATTGAAGTTCGGTGCACAGGACGTTCGAATACTGGAAGACCAGGCAGCCTGGTCGGGCTATTTTTCCATACGCAGGTTGACCCTGCAGCACCGGCTGTTTGCTGGCGGTTGGAGTGCACCCATAGTACGAGAAGTTTTTGAGCGCGGGGATGCGGTTGGTGTGCTGCCCTACGATCCTGTTAGCGATAGCCTGGTGTTGATTGAACAGTTCCGCCCCGGCGCCCTGCGCGGAGATGACAGCCCCTGGATGCTGGAACTGATAGCCGGCATTGTAGAAGCGGGGGAGTCCGATGAGGATGTGGTACACCGGGAGGCGATGGAAGAAGCCGCCTGCGAGTTGTCGGAACTGCTGCCTATCGCCACGGTGTTCCCCAGTGCGGGCGCCTGTACCGAGCAGGTCCGCTTGTTTTGTGGCCGTGTGAGCAAGGCCTCCATCGGCGGTCTCCATGGCCTGGAGGAAGAGGGTGAGGACATCCTGGTGCATTCTGTATCCCGTGCGGATGCCCTGCAGTTGTTGGCAGACAACCGGATACCCAATGGTCATACCCTGATCGCCCTGCAGTGGTTGCATATCCACGGTGATTCACTACGGGAGCGCTGGTGCTGAGGCTTCCCGCCGGCACTTGATCCGTCATGTCTGACGACAACGTCAAGGACACTGCCCAGGCCGGTACCGGCCTACTGCGCTCCAGTGCGCTGGTGGGCTGCATGACCATGCTGTCGCGGGTGCTGGGTCTGCTGCGCGATATAGTCATTGCTTCCTTTGTCGGTGCCAGCGCCAATGCCGACGCATTTTTCATTGCTTTCAAGATACCCAATTTCCTGCGTCGCCTCTTTGCGGAGGGTGCTTTTGCGCAGGCTTTTGTACCGGTGCTGGCGGATTACAAGGCGCAGGGCAGTATCTCCGCGGTTAAAGCCCTGGTTGATCGCGTGGCTGGTGTGCTGGGCGGTTCCCTGCTGCTTATTACGACCCTTGCCATTCTCGCCGCCCCGCTGGTAACGGCAATCTTCGCCCCGGGATTTGTGAGTCAGCCGGAAAAATTTGAGCTGACTGCCGGGATGATTCGCATCACCTTTCCCTATCTGTTGCTTATCTCCATGACCGGATTTTGTGGCGCAATTCTAAACAGCTACGGCCGCTTTGCCGTACCCGCATTTACCCCGGTATTCCTTAATATTTCACTCATTTTCGCGGCACTGGTAGCGGCCCCCTGGTTTGATGAGCCGGTGTATGCACTCGCCTGGGGTGTGTTACTGGCTGGCATCGTGCAGTTGCTGTTTCAATTGCCTTCCCTGTATCGGCTGGACCTGGTACCGCGGCCCATTTGGGACACCAGGGATGAGGGCGTACGACGCATTCTCAGATTGATGGTGCCGGCCTTGTTTGGTGTGTCCGTAAGCCAGATCAACCTCCTGCTGGATACTGTGCTGGCATCCTTCCTGCCCACCGGCAGTATCTCCTGGTTGTACTACTCAGACCGGCTGGCCGAGTTGCCCCTGGGGGTATTTGGCATCGCTATCGCCACGGTTATCCTGCCCAACCTGTCGGCCCATCGAGCCGCAGATCGGCAGCAACATTTTGAAACTACCCTGGACTGGGCCATGCGCTCGGTGTTGTTGGTTGGCGTGCCGGCCGCCCTTGCTTTGATCCTGCTGGCGGAGCCCATCCTGATAACACTGTTTAATTACGGGGCATTGACCGTAGACGATGTGGCTATGGCGGCCCTGAGCATGCGGGCCTATAGCCTGGGCTTAATTGCTTTTATGTTGGTCAAGGTGCTGGCGCCCGGCTTTTATGCCCGCAAGGATATCGCCACCCCGGTGAAAATTGGCATTATCGCTATGGCCGCGAACATGATCATGAACCTGCTGCTGGTAATGCCGCTGATGTACTACTGGAATATCGGTCACCTTGGGCTGGCGCTGGCCACCAGTCTTGCCGCCTATATCAACGCCGGTTTACTGTTGCGGACCCTGTTGCGAACGGGTGTCTTTCGTCTGCAGCCCGGCTGGCGGCTCTATGGAACTCGTCTGCTGCTCGCCACTGCAGCCATGGGCGTGGCCTTGTGGTGGCTGGTGCCGGAACACGCAGTCTGGTTTGATTGGTCCTGGCAACGGCGAGCCGGGGAAATGGCACTGGTCTGCGGCGCGGGTATTTCAGTCTATTTTGCGGTTCATATGCTCTGCGGTACCCGTCTGCGCCACTTGCGCGCTCCGGCGGCCTCTTGATCGTCCAAATGGGGGGCAAATTCCCCTTACTGTCGAACCTGCGCCCATAGGCTAAGGGTTCCAATTTCGCTATACTTCCACGCTTGGCTTGACTGAGCACCCTCACTTCATGGAACTGATTCGCGGCCTGCACAATCTGCGGCCCAGGCATCAAGGTTGTGTCGCAACTATCGGGGCTTTTGATGGCGTACATCTTGGGCACCAGGTTGTCATTCGCCACCTGCTTGAGAAAGCTGCGGAACTGGACCTGCCATCGGTGATTATTGTATTTGAGCCACTGCCTCGGGAGTACTTTTCGCCGCTGCAGGCGCCGGCTCGAATCATGAGTTTTTGGGAAAAGTGCAGGGCGTTGGAAGCTCTGGGGGTGGATCGCTTGCTGCGTATTCGGTTCAACGAGCAGTTTCGCGTAATGTCGGCGCAGACCTTTGTAGACGACATATTCGTCGCTGGATTGGGCGTGCGCTACGTGGTGCTGGGCGATGATTTTCGCTTTGGCGCTGATCGCCAGGGGGATATAGCCTTCATCCAGGCGCAGGGTGAGCGCTATGGTTATGCCGCGGGGCCGACACCGACTTTCGCCATTGCAGGTGAGCGGGTGAGCAGCACCCGTATACGGGATGCCCTGGAGAATGCCGACTTTGCCACCGCTGAAGCGCTGTTGGGTCGTCCCTACAGTATTTCTGGCAGGGTGATCTATGGACGCCAGTTGGGACGTACTATCGGTACGCCCACGGCCAATCTGGAACTGCGGCGCCTGCGGGCACCCTTGTCGGGTGTGTACGTGGTGGAAGTGAGTGGTGGCGGCCTGGAAGGTGCTTGCGGTGTTGCCAATGTCGGTGTGCGGCCCACGGTTGACGATAGTATTCGGGCCAATCTGGAAGTGCACTTGCTGGATCGCGAGATCGAGCTGTACGGCCAGCACATTGAAGTGACTTTCCGGCATAAGCTGCGTGAAGAGCAGAAATTCGCTTCGTTGGAAGAACTGCAAATGAATATTGCGAGGGATATAGAGCAAACGCGAGCCTGGTTCAAGCGGGCCTGATAAGCATTGAAGATACTATGAGCGATTACAAAGATACCCTGAACTTACCCAAGACGGCCTTTCCTATGAAGGCCAGCCTGGCCCAGCGAGAGCCCCAGCGCCTGAAACAATGGCAGGAGATGGGACTGTACGAAATGATTCGCCAGGAATGCGCCGGGCGCCCCAAGTTCATCCTGCACGATGGGCCGCCCTATGCCAATGGCGAGTTGCACCTCGGGCATTCGGTTAACAAGATTCTCAAGGATATTATCGTCAAGTCCAGGACCCTGGATGGCTTTGACGCGCCCTACGTACCCGGTTGGGATTGCCATGGGCTGCCTATTGAGCTCAATGTGGAAAAGAAAGTGGGCAAGCCGGGCGTCAAGGTGACCGCCGCTGAGTTTCGCCAGAAATGCCGCGAATACGCCGCCCGCCAGGTGGATGGCCAGCGTACCGACTTTATCCGCATGGGAGTGCTCGGCGACTGGTTCAATCCCTACCTCACTATGGATTTCAAATTCGAGGCGGACATTGTTCGGGCCCTGTCGCACATTATTGATAACGGTCATCTCCATAAAGGTTTCAAGCCGGTCCACTGGTGCATGGATTGTGGCTCGGCCCTCGCCGAGGCCGAGGTGGAGTACCAGGACAAGATCTCTCCGGCTATCGATGTGGCATTCGCCGCAGTGGACCCGCAGGCGTTTAATGCGGCTTGCGGCAGCAGCTACGCGGGTGAAATCGCCGTGCCGATCTGGACTACCACGCCCTGGACCTTGCCGGCGAATATGGCAGTCAGTCTGCATCCCGAACTGGACTACGTGTTACTGCAAGGTGATGGCAGGGCGCTGTTGGTGGCTGCAGCACTGGCGGAATCCTGTGCGCAGCGCTTTGGCCTGGATGCCGTTGAAATACTGGGCCGTTGTAAAGGTGCCGCTCTGGAGAACCAACTGCTGCAGCACTGTTTTCTCGAACGTCAGGTGCCAGTGATTCTTGGTGACCATGTAACAACTGAAGCGGGTACTGGCGCGGTGCACACTGCACCGGCACATGGCCAGGATGATTTTGTCGTTGGCCAACAGTACGAGCTGGAGGTCTACAATCCGGTCGGTGGCAACGGCGTTTACCTCGAAGACACCGAGTACTTTGCCGGCCAGCACGTGCTGAAGGCCAATGGCGCAATCATCGAGCTGCTGCGGGAACGCGGTGTGTTGTTGCACTATGAGGATTACGAGCATTCCTATCCGCACTGCTGGCGGCACAAGACGCCTATTATATTTCGCGCAACGCCCCAGTGGTTTGTGAGCATGGCGCAAAAGGGGCTGCTGGACCAGGCCCTGGATGCCGTAGAGCAAGTCGAGTGGCTTCCCGAGTGGGGCAAGGCGCGCATCGATTCGATGTTGGGCAGTCGGCCCGATTGGTGTATATCCCGCCAGCGTACCTGGGGTGTCCCTATCGCTTTGTTTGTGCATCGCCAGACCGGCGAATTGCACCCTGATACTTCCAGGCTGATGGAGCAGGTGGCCCAGCGCATGGAACAGGAGGGTATCGATGCATGGTTCGAACTGGATGCCGCTGACTTATTGGGTGAGGAAGCCGAGGACTATGACAAGGTCACTGACACCCTGGATGTCTGGTTTGACTCCGGTGTGACCCATGCCTGCGTGCTGCGCCGACGGGAAGAGTTGCAGGTGCCGGCTGATATCTACCTGGAGGGTTCCGACCAGCACAGAGGTTGGTTCCAGTCGTCGCTGTTGACCAGTATCGCCATTGATGGCGTAGCGCCCTACAAGACAGTACTCACACACGGTTTTACCGTGGACAGCGACGGTCGCAAGATGTCCAAGTCTATCGGTAACACCATTGCGCCCAAATCGGTGATGAATGACCTGGGTGCCGATATCCTGCGCTTGTGGGTGGCCGCAACCGACTATCGCGGTGAGCTGGCGGTGAGCGATGAAATATTCAAGCGCACCGCAGATTCATACCGCAGGATTCGCAATACTGCGCGCTTCCTGCTGTCCAATCTCAGCGGTTTTGACCCGCATGAGGATGCTGTTGATTTTGCCGACATGCTGTCGTTGGATCGTTGGGCGGTAGACAGGGCGGCACATTTGCAGGAAGAATTGATAGCAGCCTACCGCGGCTACCACTTTCACCAGATCTACCAGAAGCTGCACAATTTTTGCGCTAATGACCTGGGTGGCTTCTACCTGGATGTGATCAAGGATCGCCAGTACACCACCCGGGCCGACAGCCTGGCCCGGCGTTCCGCCCAAACCGCCATGTATCACATTGGAGAGGCCCTGGTGCGCTGGATAGCGCCGATTCTGAGTTTCACCGCGGAGGAGATCTGGGAAAACCTCCCCGGAGAACACGGCCCGTCGGTAATGCTGGCGCAGTGGTACCAAGGCCTGCAGACGCAGGCCCAGGATGAAGCCATGGGTGCACAATACTGGCAGCAGGTAATGTCAGTGCGCACCGCCGTGAATAAGGAAATGGAAATACAGCGGGCAGCGGGGACCCTGAAAGGCTCCCTGGACGCGGCTGTTTCCCTGTATTGCGCAGCGGACTTGCAGGCGTCCCTGCAGACCCTGGGCGATGAACTGCGCTTTGCGTTGATTACCTCCAGCGCCACTCTCCAGCCTTTGGAGTCAGCGCCGGATGACGCTGCCGCAACAGAGGTTCCAGGTTTGCTCTTACAGGTGTCAGTGGCAACGGATGAGAAGTGTGAGCGCTGTTGGCATCGTAGCCCGGAAGTTGGGCAGCTAAGCGCGCATCCGACATTGTGCAGCCGCTGCGTGGAAAATATCGATGGTGATGGCGAGTCCCGTAGCTTTGTTTAATGGCGTCTCCGCTCTGCGCTGGTATGGCCTGGCACTGTTGGTGATAGTGCTGGATCAATACACCAAGGGCCTGGCCAGTTCGAGCCTGGAGTACGGGCAGCCAGTGCGCATGTTTTCATGGTTCAACCTTACCCTGCAGCACAACACCGGGGCTGCGTTCAGTTTCCTGAATGATGCCGGTGGCTGGCAGCGCTATTTCTTCAGCCTGGTGGCCGTTGGTATCAGTGCGGTGCTGGTAGTATGGTTGTATCGTATGCCGCGGCAGCAGCGCTTGCTGGCCCTTAGCCTGGGATTGATTCTCGGAGGTGCCCTGGGCAACTTGTGGGATCGCCTGGTACTGGGCTACGTGGTTGATTTTATATCAGTGCATTATGAGCAGCATTACTTTCCGGCATTCAACGTGGCCGACTCGGCCATCTCTGTGGGTGCGGCTCTTATGTTGTGGGACAGTTTTATTAACCGCAATGCGGTGGATGAACAGGAAGGGGAATAGAATTTGAAGTCACTAGTACCCGTTAGTGAAGGCACCCGTGTTTTTCTGAACTTCTCCATAAGCCTGGAGGATGGTTCGGAAGTTGACACCAATTTCGGCGGAGAGCCTGTCGACTTTGCGATCGGTGATGGCAGCCTGTTACCCGGCTTTGAGCGGCTGATATTTGGCATGTCAGCGGGGGAGCGGCAGATGTTCACCGTGACGCCCGAGAACGCTTTTGGGCAGCCCAATGACAACAATGTGCAGTATCTCCCCAGGGATCAGTTCGAGGACGACATCGAGCTGGAGATTGGCCTTGTTTTCTCCTTTGCCGATGCCAGCGGTGGTGAGCTGCCGGGGATGATCATCGCCTTCGATGATGATGAGGTTACTGTTGATTTCAATCACCCCCTGTCGGGGCGTACAATCCTGTTTGATGTGCTGATTCACAGGGTCGAGCCGGCGGAGCTACACTAGGTTTCTGGCCAGGTCTCACAGCGCAGCGGGAGGGAAGTAAACAATGGACATTCAGTTGGCGAATCCCCGGGGTTTCTGCGCCGGGGTTGATCGCGCTATAGATATCGTGAACAGGGCGCTGGAGGTGTTCGGCGCACCGATATACGTACGTCACGAAGTTGTTCACAATAAGTTCGTGGTGGAGGATTTGCGCGAGCGTGGTGCGATATTTGTGGATGAGTTGGATGAAGTCCCGGATAACTGCATTGTGATATTCAGTGCTCACGGTGTCTCCCAGGCCGTGCGCAGGGAGGCGGGACAGCGGTCGCTGAAGGTTTTCGATGCCACTTGCCCGCTGGTGACAAAAGTACATGTAGAGGTGGCCAGCTACAGCCTGCAGGGTCGAGAATGCATCCTGATTGGCCATCGGGGGCACCCCGAGGTAGAGGGCACAATGGGGCAGTATGATCATGGTGCTGGCGGTGAAATCTACCTGGTGGAAGATGAAAAGCAGGCATCTGAGCTTGTTGTAAACAATCCAGAAAACCTTTCTTATGTCACCCAGACCACGCTTTCCATGGATGATACCGCCAGGGTGATAGATACTTTGCGAGCCCGCTTTCCCAGTATTGAAGGTCCCCGCAAGGATGATATTTGCTACGCCACCCAGAACCGGCAGGATGCTGTGAAGAAACTGGCCGCGGAATGCGACCTGGTGTTGGTGGTGGGTTCGCCCAATAGCTCCAATTCCAACCGCCTGCGTGAACTGGCGGAGCGCATGGGCGCCGAGGCCTATCTGCTGGATGGCGCCGAGGATATCGATCCCAACTGGTTGCAGGGCAAGTCCCGTATCGGTGTGACGGCGGGTGCTTCAGCACCAGAGGTTCTGGTGCAGGAGGTGCTTGATGGCCTGTGTGCACTGGGCGCCGGTGTGCCCATTGAACTGGCAGGTCGCCCGGAAAATATTACCTTCTCCCTGCCGCGCGAATTGCGTATCGAGGCAACCAACATCTAGTCAGCCCTGCCAGCGAAGCACTCGCTGGCATCCAATTCCGTCGTTTTAGGGCAAAACAGGTCATTCTCTGGTTTTTTGTCGCACCCACTCTATGCTCATTCTGGTATGGAGGAACGTTATGAATAGAATGTCGCCGCCAAGGTCTTGCAGGGGTTTCACCCTGGTTGAGTTGATGATCGTACTGCTGGTAGTGGCCGTTAGCCTCTCTGTGGTAACGCCGTTATTGCAGAACTTGATACACAAAAACCGCTTGAGCCATGAGACGAGCCGCTTTTTGGGTGCAATCAACCTGGCTCGCAGTGAAGCGGTCATGAGAAATGTTCCTGTCAGCGTCTGCCCGTCGAACATGACGCTGACCCAGGAGCCTGTTTGTTCAGGCACTTATGCCAGTGGTTGGATTGTCTTTTCCAATCCCGATAGGGACAAGGTGGTTGATGTAGGCACCGACAAGGTGCTGCGGGTCTTTGAGGGTTTGCCGCCGGGTTACCGGCTGACCAACCGCAAGGGCACCCGGGCCGCATTTGAACTGATCAATTATCTCCCTGATGGCTCCTCCCACAGCATTCGCACATTATTGTTCTGTCCTCCGCCACAGGTTGCAGGACAGTCGCTCAGCATCGTTATCAATATCGTCGGCAGAGCAAGGTTGGCCAAGGATTGGGGCACATGTCCAGTAGTGTGATAGCCGAAGTACGGGAAGTCGGGGAGCCCCTACCTCCACCTGCTCTGCCTGATAGCGTGCTCGGGGTAGGCCAGTGCGGGGTTGGCATGCTTGAGTTCCTGATCGCCCTGATGATTTTCTCAACAGGTGTCATGGGCTTATTGTCAGTGCAACTGGCGAGCATGAAGGCCGTCCATGAGGCGAATCAGCGCTCCGTGGCAACCGCACTGGCACGAGACATCCTGGAGCGAATACAAGCTAACCCAATAAACGCCGGAGCCTATGTGGCCCGGAATGTTGGTGATGCAAGTCGCCCTGTGCCGGTTCCCGTCGCGGATTGTGATGACACCGATTGCTCGACGACACAGCTGGCAGCCTTTGATCTATGGCAGTGGGAAACACTGTTGCTCGGGGCTGCAGTAAAACACCGCGATATAAACGTAGGGGGATTGCGCTCTCCCCTTGCGTGTATTAGCCACCAGCAAGGCGTGGTGGGTGTTGTGATTAGTTGGAGAGGAAGTTCGTCCGCCAGTCAGTCGCCGGCGCTCGATTGCGTGGGAAGTGGGCCCGATGCCGATGTGGAAAGGGAAGGCAAAAATAATGCGGGGCGGCACCAACTGCAGCTATCAACTTACGTGGCAGGTGGTTGATTGTGCCGCGCCACGAGTTAAAGGTCACCGGCTCTGTCGAGCATGGTCTCTCACTGGTAGAGCTTCTCGTCTCGATGTTACTGGGTGTCTTCCTCTCCGCCGTTATGGTTAGCGCTTACCTGGGAGCCAAGCGCAGCTATTTCTATGAAGAACAGGTCGCCCGTATGCAGGAGAACGGTCGCTACGCACTGCGCCTCCTATCCAGGGAGCTGGCAATGGCGGGTTTTTATGGTGGCCTACTGTCTACAGAGGGAGTCGTGCCGGTTTCCGTGAAAACGGATTGTAGTACGCCGGGGTGGGCGCTGGATCCAGGAAGGCCGCTTGAATTGGTGAACGATTATGCCGGCGGGGATGTACCGATGACGGTGGATTTGACGTCTTTTACTTGTCTGGATAGCGCGGATATTCGGCCCGGGACAGACATGCTGGCGATCAAAAGGACGGCTGCTGAGGCGAGCTTACGCCGGGGAGCTCCCGCCACTGCACTAAGCCGTTCGACGGTGCAGAGATGGTATCTGCGCTTGCGTGGCGGTCAGTATCCGGTGTGGGAGCAACTGCGGTCGGTTGACCTGTTTGATCCTGCGAGAATAAATTCCAAGCAAAGCTACTGGAACGCGGTATCGAGAATATTCTTCATTCGTAAATATTCCGGGGAGGAAGGCGATGCAATTCCTGGTCTGTGTATGGAAGCGCTTGCCGGGAAGGCAATGACCGCTAGATGCCTGGTACAGGGCGTGGAGAACATGCAGCTGGAGTTCGGCATTGATACCGATACTGATGGAGTGGCCAACCAGTACAAGGCGTTGCCCGCCGCAGAGGATTTGGACCGCGCAGTCAGTGCAAAAATATTTTTGCTGTTGCGCAGCCTACATCCGATCGTGGGGCATAGAGACGAAAAATCCTACAGCCTGGGCAAGCAGTTAGTGCCGCCTACAGGCGATGGCTATCTGAGGAAGGTATTTAGTACCACTGTTCACCTTCCCAACCGGATGAGGCCGATAAATTGATATTACAGGGGAGGGATCGGTGATGCGAATGCCTGGACTTTACCGAGGCTCTGTATTGCTGCTGGCGATGGTTTTCCTACTTATGCTGTCCATGGTATCGGCGACGTTGATGCACAATGCCATTTTGCAGTTTCAAATGGCTGGGAACGACCAGTTCTATGAGGAGGCGATCCAGCAAGCCCGGGCGATTGTCACCGAGTTGGCGCATAACAGCGCAAATTTCTCGATGAGTGGTGGTGTGGGCTCTATCAGTTGCCCCGTCGGTGATGTTGGCCTGCACTGTAACAGTAGCCACCTTAAGCCTCCAGCCGCAGTTGCTGTCGCCGAGGGAGTCGATGTCGATTATCGAATCGTAAGGCAGGATCCATTGCTGGTGAAAGGTTTTCCCTTCAGGGAATCCCAGCAAAAGGCGTCCAGCATCAGAAATGTCGGTGTGGCTGTTTTCGAGATTGATGTTGCAGTGGATGGGAGTGAGCTTCGCCTCGGGCGTGCACGGCTGGTGCAGGGTATTGCAGTGCGTTTGGCAGGTCTGCAATAGATTTGGGAGGACGGTAGGGTGAGAACAACTGTTGCGGTTTTTCTAGTGGCTGTATTGTCCACGGCCGGTCAGGTAGTGGCCGATGATGTAGATGCTTTCCTACCTGCCAATGAGGAAAGCGGTGTCTATCTGAATATTCTGTTGGACCCGGGTGATGCCGATCGGGATGCGGTGCTTTGTACGTTTGGTATCGATTGCGCACCTCCATTTATGTCGCAGCTTGCGTATGGCCATTTGCAGGAAATGTACTTCCCGGGAGACAAAGTAACTGCGCCTGGTGTCTTCAAGGCTGTTCTGGCAGCAGTGCTTGAAAATCCCTTGCTTGACGCCTTTTACCTGTCCTTAATGATCTCCAATCATCAGGAAAACCCCGGTGGGGACTTCGGTCAGGGTGTGGGAGGCGGGACTTTACTCCAGGGCTACCGCCGGCTGGGTAATAGTAGAGCAAATATTATTGCCACATTGAAGTCGATTCCAGTGGTGTCGTCTACCAGTTCACACGCACTGCAGCCTATGGAATCCTATTTCGAATGGTTTCGCTATATTCGCGGTGGTGCAGTCGTGCTGGGAACCAATACCTCCGGGAATTATGGGCAGGCGGAGCCGTATCCTGATTATGCTGCCGATATTATCGAAGACGCGTCCTACCTGTCCCCGTTTTCCAATCCGCACGCTTGCCCCAGGCTGTATTCGCTTATCTTCGCTGCCGCTGCTCCGACACGGGACAACGACCTGGATTCCAGGATACTCGCCCAGATGCCCCTGCCGGGCAATGCCAGTTTCCGGGAAATGCTGGCCTACCTGCAAGATGAGTCTACTGATCTTCTCCCGCATCTTGCTGTCGGGGTTTCTCTAGGTAAAACCTTTGTTGTTACCCCTCGGGCCCAGTCGGATAAGGTGCGGGCCCACTTCGGCCTGGGTGAAGGCGACACAATGTACCTGGATGCGCCCCGGGAACTGCAACGCAACTTATTCTCCGCCCTAAGTGAGATGGCTGGTCTTGGTCGTGGTGATTCGGCAATTGCCTATGCCAGGGACGTCTTCAATCCCGGTGCGGCACTGGATAACGTGTTCATTCCGCTATTTCGTTCAAGTAGCAGCCTTTGGCAGGGTAACCTCAAGAAGCTGAAATTCCAGGATGCCCAGGGCCGTAGTAAGGATGTGTCCGTTGCCCGTGATGGCGTCTTCGACACTGTTGTAGATGCTCTTGGAAATCCAGCATTTGAAGCTTCAGGTGCACAGCGGGGAAGTCTTCGTTTTGATGCCCTGACTTTCTGGACTGATCCGAACGTACTGGCTCCGGGTGACGGGCTAGTGATTCCGGAAAAGGCGGATGGCCGGGTCGTGGTGCGAGGCGGGGCGGGGCAGAAAATTGATGGCTATGTCGCCTACGCTACCCCCGAGATAGAAGCAGTGAAATATACCATTGGCGATACCAATTCGGACCCTGTGTCCGATGGCTTTGGCTCCAGGCAGATTTTCTTCGAGCCGGAAGTGGGCTCCCGTCTGCGCCCTTTTGATGCCAATCAGTCTGCCGGGGAGGAATTACGAAATCTGCTGGATCCCAAAGGCGAATTGAGCGCAGGGCAGCTACTGGATTTAATTCGATGGGGCAGGGGTCAGGATGTCCGACAGGAAAGGTCTACAGCCAGGGCCTGGATACTGGGAGAGATACTTCATTCCCAGCCCTATGTCCTTAACTATGGCGCTACACCCGGCTACAGCAAGTCAAACCCGAACATACGATTATTATTCGGTACTGGGGATGGCCTGTTTCATATTCTTGAGAACACGGATGCTGCGGGGAACGAAACGGGTCGAGAGCTCTTCGGATTCTATCCCAGGGAGCCATTAAGTAAGCTTAAACAGCGCTATGAGAACAGTGTTCCGCGAGGGAAACAACATTATGGTGTGGATGGCGCTCCTGCAGTACTGCGGGTAGACAAGAATAACGATGGCACACTTGATCACCAGGCGGGTGATGAGGCATATGTGTATTTTGGCCTGCGGCGGGGAGGCGCTAGCTATTACGCAATGGATATCAGTAACCCTGGGGCGGTGCCAGGCTTGCTGTGGAAAATGAGTCCTGCCAGCGGTGGCTCGTTTGATGAATTGGGTATGACATTCTCGACGCCGGTGGTGGGCAAAGTAAACTACAGCGGTGTACCGGTCGACGTGGTGGTCTTCGGCGGGGGCTATGACGGGGGTTGGTCTGAGGACAATACTGCCAGGCGAGGGAAGGATCTGGGGGCCGCAGATGACCGTGTCGGCAATGCCTTGTATATAGTCAATGCCCGTACCGGGGAGTTGGTGTGGAAGGCTATTAAGGGAATGACCGGACGCAGTACCAACACGCGTTACGAACACAGTGGTCTGGTCGATAGTATCCCGTCGAAGGTAACGGCCATGCTTGGCCCTGCGGGTATTATTCATCGCTTGTACGTTGGTGATACCGGTGGTGCGGTATGGCGCGTTGATTTGCCGGAAAATATTGGGGATGCGAAAGACCATCGGAGCAGGCGTTGGTTCATTACCAAACTGGCCGATTTGGGAAGTGACGCATTCGAGCCAGGTGGCGACGTGACGGAAGATCGCAGGTTCTTCCATGCGGTGGATATTGTGCGGTCCGTGGACAATATCGGTGACTTTGACGGTGTCTTGATCCAGAGCGGTGACCGGGCCCACCCCAATGAAGAGGTAGTGTCGAACTATCTTTTCTACATCAAGGATCGAGAGACCATCAGCGGTAGCGCTGACGTCATGGCGGAAAATGATGATAGCGGGCCCCCGGGTCGATATCTGGCAACGGACCTTGTGGAACAGACGGGCTGTATAGCGGGTACGGAAGCCACAGGCGGTGCTGAAGGCACCGAGGCCTGCGGTGACCTTGAACTTGCAAATGGTTGGAAGATCGCCTACTCGCAGTCTGGTGAAAAAGGGCTTTCCACTCCGCTTGTGGATGGCGGCAGTGTATTCGCTGCTACCTATACCCCGGGCGGTGGGACCGCCTGCCAGGTACCCCAGGGGCATGGCAGCATGCACGTTGTTCGCCTTGAGGACGGAACTGCGGTCGCCAATAAACAGCGGTACTATGACCTTGGTCCTGGTATTCCAGATGCGGCGACTCCTGTGGGTGATGCAATCTTTTTGCCCGGTCAGGGAATCGATTTGTACGATCTCGACGGCGACGGTACCCGCGACCTGAGTAAATTTCTGCCCAGTCAGGCATCGAAGTTCTACAGTATTTACTGGCGCGAACCTGGTGTTGATCCCTTATAGCCAGGATGATATTTGCTGTGTTTTACAGGAGAAACGGTGGGTTCAGCCTTATGGAAATTATCATAACGGTGCTGATTATGGCCATCCTGGTCGCATATTCACTGGCGGGATACCAGCGTCAAATATTGTCTGCCAGACGTGCTCTGGGCCGTACTGCGTTATTGGAAGTTGTGGCTCGGCAGGAAGGTTTTTTCCTGGATCATAAGCGCTATGCGGGTTCGCTGGTGGAACTGGGTTATCCGACAAGTCCCGGTGCAATTGATGCCGATGGGCGCAAGTTGCCAAGCCAATCGCCGGATCGAGTATATCGGGTTGACCTGATAGCCCAGCCGGGTGCTTATGTGGTGTCCGCCAGGCCTCAGCTTGGCCAGGTTCGAGATAAGTTTTGTGACACCTTGAGTCTATCGTCGACGGGGATCAAAGGCGTAACCGGCAGGGGATCGGTGGCGGAGTGCTGGTGAATCTGTTCAGTCTTCCAGCTCCAGCTTTTTTAGCCGGTATCGCAGGCTTCTAAAGCTGATGCCCAGTAGTTTGGCGGTGGCGGTTTTGTTCCAGCGGCATTCTTCCAGCGCGGCACTGAGTATTTGTCGTTCGATATCTTCCAGGTACCCCTCAAGGTCCCCTTGAGCTTCCTGCCAGGACCTTTCGCCACCGGATCGCTCCTTCGGGGCGTTACTTTT
>CBDTVJ010000002.1:0-27185 GCA_965363655.1 uncultured Halieaceae bacterium
TTCACTTCCGAGAAAGCAATGGGTGAAGATGGCTACCTTACCGAGAAGGGCCTGATCCCCCTGAGTGAGGACGAGCTCAAAAAGGTCCAGCAAGACGTGCAGAACCTTACTCGCCTGGAAATGTAAGGCAACAGGCCCAGGTTGCCTGGGCCAGCGAACGAACTGGTGTGTCACTACGCGGTGGCTCACCGGTTTTATTGTTTGAAAAAGATATCAACTGCTAAAGCGGTTGTAACAAGGTGGTAGATTTACCTATGCAGACAACGACGGTCTTCCTGATCCTGGTCGCCCTGTGTCTCTTTAGCTTTTTTGTGGGACGCCAGCGCTCGCACCTCGTGGCCATGCGCGCGGGTGGCATGACGTCACTGCATTCCCTGCCCAAACACTACGGGTACATGGCGGCAGCATGGGCGGCATTGCCCGCCCTGTTGGTGCTACTTTTGTGGGTCAGCTTTGAGGCCGATGTGGTCTACGAATTGGTAGTGGCTGAACTTCCAGACAGTGTACTGCAACTGCATCCCAGTCAGTTAGGCCTCTACTACAACCAGGTGCAGAGCTTCGCTGGCGGCGCTATCGGTCCTGATGAGCTTGATGGCGCGCAGCTTGAGGCTGCGGCTCACTATAACGAGCTGATGCTGTCCTTTGGCTATATCAAGGCCACTCTGGTTTTTATGGTGGCGATAATTGGGGCTGCTCTTGCCATATCGCGAGTGACTCCCGTTTTGCGTGCGCGCAATCACGTCGAGAACATCATAAAGTGGATTTTGTTCAGCTGCTCGTTTATTGCTGTGGTAACCACTCTGGGCATCGTGTTGTCGGTATTGTTCGAGGCGATTCGTTTCTTCAAGGTTATACCCCTGGCGGACTTTCTGTTCGGTCTCGAGTGGAGTCCACAGATGGCAATCCGGGCCGACCAGGTCGCCGCTTCTGGCTCCTTCGGCTTCGTTCCGCTGCTGGTGGGTACACTGTTGATTTCCAGTGTGGCGATGCTGATTGCAGTGCCCATCGGCCTGATGTCGGCAATCTACCTGTCGGAGTATGCATCCCGGCGATTTCGCGCGATCAGCAAACCCATTCTTGAAATCCTGGCCGGTGTGCCGACGGTAGTGTATGGCTTCTTTGCAGCCCTGACTGTGGCGCCGTTTATTCGTGAGCTGGGGGAGTCACTGGGTTTGGCTGTGGCTTCCGAGAGCGCCCTGGCCGCAGGCATCGTAATGGGCATCATGATCATCCCCTTCGTCATGTCATTATCGGACGACATTATTAGCGCAGTACCGGATAGTCTGCGCGAAGCCTCCCTGGGTATGGGCGCGACCATGAACGAGACCATACGCAAGGTCGTTATGCCGGCGGCGTTGCCCGGTATTGTAGGCGGCATCTTGCTGGCAGCTTCCCGCGCGATTGGCGAGACCATGATTGTGGTCATGGCAGCTGGTTTGTCAGCCAAGCTCACGGCCAATCCGCTGGAGGCGGTCACTACGATTACCGTACAGATTGTTACCTTGCTGGTCGGGGACCAGGAGTTTGATAGCCCCAAAACATTGGCGGCGTTCGCCCTTGGCCTGGTGCTGTTCTTTGTAACCCTGGTGTTAAACGTTGTCGCATTGTATGTGGTAAGAAAGTATCGAGAACAATATGAGTGAACCGGCTATGCAAGCAAGCACGAATACCGAGGCCATCAGGGTATCGCTGAAGAAGCGATACGCCAGGGAACGGCGGTTTCAGTGGTATGGACGGCTCGCGGTACTGTCGGGGTTTGTCTTTCTGTTTATCTTAATGGCCGACATAGTTACAAAGGGCAGCCCCGCGTTTACGCAACAGTTCATTGAAGTTGATATTGTTTTTGATGCAGAGCGCCTGGACCTGCCTGAAAACCCCAGCGCTGAGGATATCTATGCCGCAGATTATGCTGCTGTGATAAAGGCCAGTCTGCGTCAAATGTTCCCGGAGGCATCAGGGCGCGCCGAGAAAAAGCAACTGTACCGGCTGATCAGCATTGGAGCTGAATATGAACTGCGTGACCAAGTGCTGGAGAATCCAGGGCTTATCGGCAGTGCCCGCGAAATCTGGCTACAGGCTCATTCCGAGGCTGGCAGTTATTTGAAAGGGCAGGTGACTCGCGACCTTGCTGAATCTGATCGACGCGTAAAAGATCGACAGATGGTGTGGCTCGATAAACTGCGGGAGGAGGGTAAAACAGAATCGCGTTTTAATACTACGTTTTTTACCGCGGGTGATTCACGTGAACCTGAGTTGGCGGGTATTCGCGCCGCATTGCATGGCTCATTCTTCACACTGCTGGTTACCTTTTTCCTGGCATTCCCGGTGGGTGTGGGCGCGGCAGTCTATCTCGAGGAGTTCGCACCGCGTAACCGTTTAACAGACCTGATTGAGATCAATATCAATAACCTGGCAGCTGTGCCGTCAATCGTGTTCGGTCTTTTGGGACTTGCAGTGTTTATCAACTTCTTTGAATTGCCAAGGTCAGCACCGCTGGTGGGCGGGATAGTCCTGTCATTAATGACCCTGCCTACTATTATTATTACGTCCAGGGCTGCAATCCAATCGGTTTCCCCCTCAATCAGGGAGGCGGCCATGGGTGTGGGCGCATCCAAGTTACAGACTGTTTTTCATCACGTGTTGCCGGTAGCAATGCCGGGAATTCTCACCGGGTCGATTATTGGTATGGCGCAGGCCCTGGGTGAGTCGGCACCGCTGCTGATGATAGGAATGGTGGCCTTTATAATGGATGTGCCAGGTGGTGTGACTGACCCTTCAACAGTCCTGCCGGTACAGATATTCCTGTGGGCGGACAGCCCGGAGCGAGGTTTTACTGAAAAAACCTCTGCCGCGATTATGGTTTTGATGGGCTTTCTTATCATCATGAATGCCTTTGCGGTGTTTCTTCGCAAACGATTTGAACTGAAGTAGTCTAACAGACACTAAGCATGCAAGGATCCTGGAAAATGAGCGTTATGACAGCGACTAAAAATGAACTAGGCGTGTCCGGTCACGACAAGGCCGAGGCGGGCGTTGAGCGCCCATTGAATATCCAGGACCACGCTGACGTTAAAGATTACAAGACCACCGGCTTTCCCTTTGTCGAGAATGCGAAGATGTCTGCTCGCAATGTAAATGTCTACTATGCGGAAAAGCAGGCCATTCTGGATGTCTCCCTGGATATCGGTCGCAACGAGGTGATCGCCATGATTGGTCCCTCCGGTTGCGGTAAATCCACCTTTCTGCGCACGCTTAATCGCATGAACGATATTATTCCGATTTGCAATGTGCAGGGCGATATAACGCTGGATGACGAGAATATCTACGGCAGCGACCAGGATACCGTGCTGTTGCGTGCCCGTGTCGGAATGGTATTCCAGAAACCCAACCCTTTCCCAAAATCTATCTACGAAAATGTTGCCTACGGGCCCCGCATACATGGCCTGGCCAGCAACAAGGCGGAGATGGATGAAATCGTCGAAACCAGCCTGCGGCGGGCCAGTATTTTCGATGAGGTTAAGGATCAACTGGACAAGCCTGGCACTGGCTTGTCCGGTGGCCAGCAGCAGCGCTTGTGTATAGCCCGGGCGATTGCTGTCAGTCCTGAGGTGATATTGATGGACGAACCCTGTTCTGCGCTTGACCCGATTGCCACCGCGCGAATCGAGGAGTTGATTGATGAGCTCAAGGAAAACTATACGATCGCCATTGTTACCCATTCAATGCAGCAGGCTGCGAGGGTTTCCCAGCGCACCGCGTATTTCCACCTGGGTAAATTGATAGAGGTGGGGGACACCAAGCAGATTTTCACGATGCCCCAGCACCAGTTGACCGAGAATTATATTACCGGCCGCTTTGGCTAGTTATTGGAGTGGCATAATGGAAGAAGAAAACCTCAATATCGACCATCATATCTCGCAGAATTATAATCGCGAACTGGAGAGCTTGCGCGCCAAGGTGCTGTCAATGGGCGGTATCGTCGAACGCCAGTGCAGGAACGCGGTAGAGGCGCTGGTGCAGGGAGACGCGGAGCTGGCCCAGCAGGTTGCCACCTCTGATCATGAGGTTAATACGCTGGAAGTTGAGATAAATGCTGAATGTGTTGAGATACTGGCGAGGCGTCAGCCCGCCGCAAGCGACCTGCGTATGGTTATAGCTGTTATCCGGCTGATCTCCGACCTTGAACGGATCGGTGATGAGGCCGAAAAAATAGGCCGGCTCGCCCGACAGCTATCGGCAAGTCACAGCAAGCAGTCATTTTATACCGAACCCAATCACCTGGGCAGCAGTGTTGTCACAATGCTGCAGGGCGCGCTCGATGCCTTCGCGCGGCTGGATGTAAAAGCCGCTGTCAGTGTGGCTGCGCAAGACCAGGATATTGACCGGGAATTTGAGTCACTGACGCGCCTTCTCCTGACCCACATCATGGAGGACCCCCAGCGGGTTAAAGAGATGCTGAAGGTGAACTGGTGCGCCAGGGCGCTGGAGCGGATTGGTGACCATGCGGTGAATATTTGTGAAGAAGTGATTTTCCTGGTCAAGGGCAGCGACGTGCGACACCTTAGCCTGGAAGAAATACAGCGCCGCTACGCCTGATTGCGGACGGCAGAGTGCGTTCTGGTCCGCTAGCTGCCTTTGGACTGCTGTTCTTTCTCCGCCTCCTTTACTTTACTGGCAATTAGCTTGGTCACCCAGTTGGACAGCGACCTGCCGTCTGCTTCGGCCAGCTTTTTCGCCTTTTTCTTCAGATCCGGCTCAATGCGGATATTGAGTAGTTTTGTTTTAGACATACTGGCCAATGGATACGCAGTTAGGGAAAATGTGAGTTTATCACATGTAAATACATTGTAGCGCCTCGGGCCCGCGTGTATAGTTTGTATATACAAAGGATATATAAACAATTTTCAGGCGAATTACATGAATTTGAGAGCAGCTCAGAAAGCACTGCGCAGCAGGGGCCCGGAAATTACCGCTCCCGCACTGGCTTTGGAGGCCGTGGTGATGGTAAGCATTAGCATAGTGCTGGTGGGACTGTTTGCCTGATTCCTGTGGTGGAGGCCTCTCCACCTGCATGCGGATAACCCCCGTTACAATTTGATCGGCCTGTTCTGGCCAGTTACAACAAGCGTAAATCTTGCCCGTAATTGACACAAAACTGTCATGTCGCGTAATAAAACTGTCATCTTTCCCCGCTAGTATTTGATCGCAACGTACATTCATCGATGTGCATAGCGAACATTTACTTAGGGGAAAAAACATGAAGAAAGTGATGTCTGTTGCAGTAGCCAGTGTGTTGTTTGGCGCTGCCAGTGCAAACGCCAGTGTGCCGGAAGCGGAGTGGGAGCAGTTCAAGGCGCAGTTTGCCGCCATGAGCGAACGGGTGAACGCCCTGGAAGTAGAAAACCAGGAACTGCGCGAAGTCGCAGGCGTCCAGGCCGGCGTCCAGGTCGTCACAGTCGAGGACCTGAATGCCACCAATGCTGAAGTCGCTTCACTGAAGAAGCAGAACAAGGCTTCGTCCTGGGCGGAGAACCTCAAATGGACCGGTGACTTCCGCTATCGCTATGAATCCATCGAGGAGGACAACAAGGATGACCGCAACCGCAACCGTATTCGCGCTCGCGCCGCGCTTGCCGCCAAACCCACCGATACTACTGAGGTAGGCCTGGGTATTGCCACTGGCGGCGACGACCCGGTATCCACCAACCAGACCCTGGGCGGCGGCGGCTCTACCAAAGACGTGCGCCTTGACCTGGCATACTTGAAGTGGACAGGGTTGGAAGACACCTATGTCACTGCGGGTAAAATCAAAAACCCCTTCTATAGAGTGCAAAAATCTGCGTTGATCTGGGACGGCGATTTCAGGCCTGAGGGTATTGCGCTGGGTTGGAGCAACGATACGTTTTTCGCCAACGCTGAATACAATTTCATTGAAAGCGACAGCAAGAATAATGACGATGGCATCTGGGGTGCGCAGCTGGGGGCCAAATTCACACTCTTTGGTAACGTTAAACTAACCACTGCTGCCAAGTACCTTGATATCCCCACCCAGGGACGCGAAGCGATCTACGATGACGACTTCTTCGGTAACTCTTCGGTCATGGAAGATGGCGTTGAGGTGTATGCCGTTGACTACAAGCTCTTCAACGGTAGCCTTGATGTCAGTTTCAACCTGTTTGACATGCCTCTGAGTATCTACGGTGACTACGTCTACAACAATGATGCAGACGATCTGGAGACTGGCTACCTGGCGGGTATCAAGTTGGGTAAAGCAAAGAGCAAGGGTAGTTGGCAGCTGCAGTACCAGTACCAGGATCTGGAAGCTGACGCGACACTTGGTTTAGTCACCGACTCTGATTTCGCCGGAGGTGGCACTGACGGTAAGGGACACAAGTTCGCCGCCAAGTACGCTATCGCCAAGAAGTGGTACGTCGGAGCGACGTATTTCGATACCACCAGGGGCGTCGATCTGGGTAGTGACGCAGACTACAAGCGCCTGATGATCGATACTGGCTTCAAGTACTAGCACGCTTTTCAAGGCGTAGTGAGGTGGCTCTCCCGCGGGGCTAGCCACGTCTGATCACTACTTTGCCGCGATATTTGCATCGGAGTGGAGCTTCGGTACAATATCGCGGCTTTTTTATGAATTTGAGAAGCTGCTGCGTCCCCTTCGTCTAGTGGTCCAGGACACTGCCCTTTCACGGCGGTAACAGGGGTTCGAACCCCCTAGGGGACGCCATTTTTGTTAAAGCCCGGAACTGCTCCGGGCTTTTTTGCTTTCATAGCCGGGGCGGTAGCCCATAGATGAGTGGTGTTTCTTCGTGAGTCGATACTGGAGTGAGTTGGTTAATGCCCTGACACCCTATGTGCCGGGAGAACAGCCGCGTACCCAAAACCTGGTGAAGCTCAATACCAATGAGAGCCCCTATCCACCATCGCCGCGTGTGGTAGAGGCGATCAGCGCTGTGACGGGAGATATGCTGCGTTTGTATCCCGATCCGCAGTCGCTGGCACTGAAGCAGGCCTATGCCAGGCGCAATGGTCTGGACGAAGCGCAGGTGTTTCTCGGCAATGGCTCCGATGAGGTACTGGCCCTCACGTTTATGGCATTGCTCAAACACAGCGAGCCCTTGTACTTTCCTGATATTACCTACAGCTTTTATCCCGTCTGGAGCGAGTTGAGTGGGGTATCACGTGTGACTATTCCAGTGGCTGAAGACTTCTCCATCGATCCATTGAGCTATCCCAAAAAGAACGGCGGTATCATTATTCCCAATCCCAATGCGCCTACGGGCATGTTGATGGGGCTCAATGACATCCGGACCCTGTTACGCAGGAGCTCATCATCGGTGGTGGTTGTCGACGAGGCTTATATTGACTTCGGCGGCGAGTCAGCCACGCAGTTGATCAATGAGTTTGACAACCTGCTGGTGGTCCAGACCCTGTCCAAATCCAGGGCGCTGGCCGGAATGCGAGTGGGTGTGGCTATGGGCAGTGCAGAGTTGATCGAAGCTTTAGAGCGGGTCAAAAATTCCTTCAACTCTTACCCCCTTGATGTCGCGGCGCAGCACGCTGCATTGGCTTCCCTGGAAGATGAAGACTATTTCCTGCAGAGTTGCGGCAAAGTGGTCGCCACTCGGGAAAGGCTGTGTGCCAGCATGGAGGGCTTTGGCTTTGAGGTGCTTCCCTCCAGTGCCAACTTTGTTTTTGCCACCCACCCCCGGCATGAGGCCAGGGAGCTGTTTATGGCTTTACGCCAACGGGGCATCATCGTACGTTATTTTGACAAGCCCCGTATCGATAACTTCCTGCGCATCAGTATCGGCACAGATCAGGACTGTGACGCCTTATTGCTTGCGCTGGAAGAGCTGGTTAACCACAAGCCCGGCTAGAGCTTCCTCAGGACCACGCTGCCAATGCTGTAACCAGCACCAAAGGAGCACAGTACACCCATATCGCCGCTGCTGAAGTCTTCGCGGTGCTTGTGAAAAGCGATAACCGATCCCGCAGAGCTGGTGTTGGCGTACTCATCAAGGATGGTAGGTGCTTCTTCAGCAGTCGCCTCCCTGCCAAGTACCCGCTTGGAGATTAACTGGTTCATGCTCAGGTTGGCCTGATGTAGCCATAATCGCTTGAGCTGTTCGGGTTGGATATCAAGAGAGTCCAGCTGCCTGGACATCTGCGTGGCTACAGCAGGGCATACCTCCTTGAATACCTTGCGGCCTTCCTGAATAAATAATTTGTCCGACTGGCCGATGCCTGCTTCATCGCCACGGTTCAGGAAGCCAAAATTATTGCGAATATTGTTGGAGTAGATGGTTTGCAGTTTGCTGTCGACAATGAGGAATTGCTCCCCGCTGGTCGCGGTGCTTGCACTTTCGACAATAACGGCGGTACACACGTCACCAAAAATAAAATGTGAATCCCTGTCGCGAAAGTTCAGGTGGCCACTGCAAATCTCCGGATTAACCATCAATACACAGCGAGCGCTGCCGCTTGCGACGGCGTCGCGGGCCTGCTGGATGCCAAACGTGGCGGAGGAACAGGCCACATTCATGTCAAACCCGAATCCCTTGATGCCCAGCGCATCCTGCACTTCCACCGCCATGGCCGGATAGGGGCGCTGCATGTTGGAGGCCGCGACGATCACTGCGTCAATATCTGCTGCGTTTTTCCCTGCCTGCCGCATGGCTTCAGTGGCGGCCGCTACGGCCATTTCGCATTGAATGGATTGCGCTTCGTTAGGTCGTTCCGGCAAGTTCGGCACCAGCCGTTGCGGGTCGATGACGCCTTCCTTGTCCATTACATAACGGGATTTTATACCTGACGCCTTTTCTATAAATTCGACGGAGGAGGGCTGTAAGGCAAGCTGCTCTCCAGCAGCGATCTGCTCTGCGAACTCAGCGTTATGCGCTTCAACATAGGCGTTAAACGAAGCCACCAGCTCTTCGTTGCTGATAGATTGCTCCGGCGTGTACAGACCGGTTCCGCTGATGACAATGTCGGGCATGGTGGCAGTTTCCAATTCTTATCAATCCAGGCGCTGGCGCCGAGTAAAAAAGGCCGCTACGGGCGGCCTTTGCTGAAAATCCAGTTGCGAGTCTAGCGCTTGTCCAGTGCGACGAAGTCGCGCTCGGGGTAGCCGGTGTACAACTGCCTGGGGCGGCCGATGCGGTAACTGCCACTGATCATCTCATTCCAGTGCGCTATCCAGCCGACGGTGCGACCCACGGCGAAAATGACCGTAAACATGCTGGTGGGAATACCGATTGCCTTGAGGATGATGCCGGAGTAGAAGTCCACGTTGGGATAGAGCTTCTTCTCGATGAAATAATCATCGCTGAGTGCAATTTCCTCCAGACGCTTGGCAATGGCCAGTAGTGGGTCATTTTCGATGCCCAACTCGGCCAGTACTTCGTCCGCTGCTTCCTTCATCACCTTGGCGCGGGGGTCAAAGTTTTTATAGACGCGGTGACCGAAACCCATAAGACGGAAGGGGTCATTCTTGTCCTTGGCGCGAGCCACGAAATCATCGATATTGGAGACATCGCCGATTTCTTCCAACATCTCCAGAACCGCTTCGTTGGCGCCACCATGGGAGGGCCCCCACAGGGCTGCGATGCCGGCGGCGATGCAGGCAAAGGGGTTGGCACCTGATGATCCTGCCAGGCGCACGGTAGACGTAGATGCGTTCTGTTCATGATCGGCGTGCAACAGGAAGATGCGGTCCATGGCTTTGGCCAGCACCGGGCTGATGTTGCTGGGCTCACAGGGATTGCCAAACATCATGTGCAGGAAGTTTTCCGCATAGTCCAGGTCATTGTCCGGATACATGAAGGGCTGTCCGGTGGCAAACTTGTAACTCATGGCCGCGAGGGTGGGCATTTTCGCGATGAGCCGGAAGGCCGCGATCTGCCGGTGATGCTCGTCGGATATTTCCAGTGAGTCATGGTAAAAGGCGGAGAGGGCGCCTACCACGCCACACATGATCGCCATGGGGTGGGCGTCACGCCTGAAGCCGTTATAGAAGGTGCGAATTTGCTCGTTGACCATAGTGTGCCGGTGCACAGTGCCCACGAATTTTTCCTTCTCCTGGGCATTGGGGAGTTCGCCATAGAGGAGCAGGTAGCATGTTTCCAGGTAGTCCGATTTTTCGGCCAGTTGACCGATGGGGTAGCCCCGGTGCAGGAGTATGCCCTTGCCGCCGTCAATAAAGGTGATCTGTGATTCACAGGCGGCGGTAGAGACAAAGCCCGGGTCATAGGTGAACATGCCCTCACTGGTTAAGCCCCCTACGTCCACGACATCCGGGCCAAGAGTGCCGGAATAAATCGGCAGTTCAATGGCTTGGTCTTTGCCATCGATCTTAAGAGTGGCTTTTTTGTCGCTCATAGGAGGTCCTAAGGTGTAATTCTATCGGCCATCCACTATAAAGTTTCGTAGATTTTTGTCAATTGACCTGGCGCGATAGTGCGCGCATATACGGGTATATGCGCGGATATCCGCAGATCGCGATCATGGCAGGCCGGCGCATTTCCAAATAGAACTACATTCGCAGCAACAAGTTTGTAATTGGCGGCGTAAGTGCCTATAATTTCTGCCGTTTTGGTAAGTGCGCCATGCCTTAAGGCAGCGCTTGCCTGGCACCGCGTAAAACCGATTAATCGCCCCTTGGGCGGCAAAACGATGGTACCCAATTGTGAAAGACAAGCGTCCTGTAAACCTGGACATCGGCTCCATGCGGCTCCCGATAACCGCCTGGGTGTCCATAACCCATCGCGCCTCTGGCGTCTTTATTTTTGCCGGCATGGCAGTGCTCCTGTGGGCACTTGACGCCAGTCTCGCAAGCCCGGAAAGCTTTGCATCGCTGCAGGAATGCCTGGCGAGCCCGCTGGCCAAATTCGTACTGTGGGCAGTGGTTGCCGGTTTGATTTACCACTCCGTGGCGGGCGTGAAGCACCTGGTGGCAGATTTCGGTATAGGTGAAACGATGGAGGGCGGTATATTGGGCGCCCGCATTGTCATCGCACTGGCGGTGATACTCATTCTGATGGCAGGAGTCTGGATATGGTAACTGCAGTAACCAGCATGGGCCGCTCCGGCCTCTACGATTGGCTGATGCAGCGGGTAAGTGCTGTGATCCTCCTTGCGTATTTTCTATACGTCGCTTTTGTTGTGGTCTCCGGCGTCGACTATGTCGCCTGGAGCGAGCTTTACAGCCGGACCTGGATGCGGGTATTCAGCCTGTTGGCCTTGCTGTCACTGGGTATTCATGCCTGGGTCGGCCTGTGGGCGGTATTCACCGATTACCTGACTGAGCGCCTGATGGGCACCCTGGGTAATGTGCTCCGTTTTGGTGCGCAGGTGCTGTGCGCGATCATTATGTTTACATATGTTGTCTGGGGCATCCAGATTTTGTGGGGTTTATAGAATATGACTGCTCTTCGTACTATTTCCTTTGACGGCGTTATCGTCGGCGGCGGCGGCGCAGGTATGCGCGCGGCCTTGCAGCTGTCCCAATCAGGCTACAAGACCGCGGTAATTACCAAGGTTTTCCCCACGCGTTCGCACACGGTCTCCGCCCAGGGTGGTATCACCTGCGCAATCGCTTCTTCAGATCCCGATGACGATTGGCGCTGGCACATGTATGACACCGTCAAGGGGTCGGATTACATCGGTGACCAGGACGCGATCGAGTACATGTGCAGCGTTGGCCCCGAGGCCGTGTTCGAACTCGAACACATGGGTCTGCCATTTTCGCGTACCGAGGAAGGTCGTATTTACCAGCGCCCCTTTGGTGGCCAGTCCAAAAACTATGGTGAGGGCGGCCAGGCTGCGCGTACCTGTGCGGCTGCTGATCGCACCGGCCATGCGCTGTTGCATACCCTTTACCAGGGCAACATGAAGAACAATACGGTTTTCTTCAATGAGTGGTATGCCACGGATCTCGTCAAGAACCAGGACGGGGCTGTGACCGGGGTTATCGCCATCTGTATGGAAACCGGTGAAACCGTCTATGTGAAGTCCAAGGCCACTGTATTAGCCACCGGCGGGGCCGGCCGTATTTACGCCTCGACCACCAATGCCCACATCAACACAGGCGATGGTATTGGCATGGCCCTGCGTGCGGGTTTCCCGGTGCAGGATATTGAGATGTGGCAGTTCCATCCCACCGGTATTGCCGGCGCGGGTGTATTGGTCACTGAGGGTTGCCGCGGAGAAGGTGGTTACCTGATCAATAAAGACGGCGAACGTTTTATGGAGCGCTATGCGCCTAACGCCAAGGACCTGGCGGGCCGTGATGTGGTCGCCCGTTCCATGGTGCTCGAAATTCTTGAGGGGCGTGGTTGTGGCCCTGAGGGAGATCACGTTTACCTGAAACTAGATCACCTGGGTGAAGATGTATTGGAGAGCCGCCTACCGGGTATCTGTGAGCTGTCGCGAACCTTCGCGCACGCGGATCCCGTGAAAGAACCGGTTCCCGTCGTACCGACCTGTCACTATATGATGGGTGGAATTCCAACGAACGTGCACGGCGAGGCCTTGACTATAGATGACAATGGCAACGCCGAGACTGTCCCCGGGCTCTATGCCTGTGGCGAAGTGGCCTGTGTCTCTGTGCACGGGGCGAACCGACTGGGAGGCAACTCCTTGCTGGACCTGGTGGTGTTCGGACGTGCTTCCGGCCTGCATATCGAGCAGGCCCTGCGCGCGGGTATAGAAATGCGCGATTCGTCCGAAAGTGATGTCGAGCAGTCCATGTCGCGTCTCGACAAGCTGAACAAGTCAAGCGGTGGCGAAAATGTCGCGGATCTGCGCAAGGAACTGCAAAACATCATGCAGAACCACTTTGGCGTGTTCCGCAACGGCGAGTTTATGCAGGAAGGTATACGCAAGCTGGCGGATATGCGCGAGCGAGTTGAGAATGCCCAGTTGGCCGACAAGAGCATGGCCTACAATACGGCGCGTATCGAGGCCCTGGAGTTGCACAATCTCTTCGAGGTTGCAGAGGCGACTGCCATTACGGCTGAGGAACGCAAGGAAACTCGCGGTGCCCACGCCAGGGACGATTTTGATTCCCGTGATGATGAAAATTGGCTGTGTCACTCCGTGTACTACCCCACTGACAAGCGGGTGGGCAAGCGTGCCGTGAATTTCGAACCGAAAACGGTTGATACCTTTCAGCCGAAAGAGCGTACTTATTAAAGAGCGTACACATTAAGGGGCGGGAAACATGTTGCAAGTAAGTATCTATCGCTACAATCCGGAAACTGATGCGGAACCCTATATGCAGGATGTCCAGGTCGATACGGGCGGCAAGGACCTGATGGTTCTCGACGTGATGGAATTGATCAAGGCACAGGACACCACTGTGGCTTTCCGGCGCTCCTGCCGTGAAGGTGTGTGTGGCTCTGACGGCTTGAATATGAATGGCGTCAATGGCCTCGGCTGTATCACGCCGCTGTCAGAGACGGTGAAGAACAACAAACTGGTGCTGCGACCCCTGCCTGGTCTGCCGGTAGTGCGTGACCTGGTTGTCGACATGACAATGTTTTACGCCCAGTACGAGAAGGTGCAGCCCTATCTGCTGAACGACAGCCCCGCGCCGGCCATCGAGCGACTGCAGTCCCCTGAGGACAGGGAGAAGCTGGACGGACTCTACGAATGCATTTTGTGCGCCTGCTGCTCCACCGCCTGCCCGTCATTCTGGTGGAACCCGGATCGCTTTATCGGCCCTTCGGGCCTGTTGCAGGCCTATCGCTTCTTAGCAGATACTCGCGACACTGCCACCGAAGAACGCCTGGCGCGACTGGATGACCCTTTCAGCGTATTCCGCTGTCACGGCATCCAGAACTGTGTTGCGGTCTGCCCCAAGGGCTTGAACCCCACGCGGGCTATCGGACACATTCGAAACATGCTGTTGGCACGTGGCATCTAGCTTTAGGTATATGCCATAAACAATTGATATTTAAACATAAATTAATAGTATTATTTCAAAGTTAAATGACGGGGCTCGACCCCGTTGCGGCTACCCGCAACGTAAACGTTGCAAGCCGCGCTGCTATACTCATCGTTAGCCTGTCGCATTTCGTTGGCGGCAGATAAGCCAGTGAACACCCTGGAAGGGTCGTGATGCAAGAAAGCTCAATGGAACTGCTGTGGCAGAGCTCCCACATAGCCGGTGGCAACGCTACCTACGTGGAGGACCTGTACGAGTCCTATCTGAAGGATCCCAACGGCGTCCCCGAGCAGTGGCGCGACTATTTTGACAAGCTTCCCAGGGTGGAGTCGGCAATCGTCCAGATTGAAGACGTGCCACACTCGGTTATTCGCGAGCGCTTCGCCCAGATCAGCAAGATGCGGGTGCGCACCGAAGCCACCGTCGAGCACGATTCCCAGGCCACCGAATACGAGCGCAAGCAAGTGCAGGTGGTGCAGATGATTTCCGCCTATCGCCAGCGCGGCCACCAGAAGGCCAATCTCGATCCCCTCGGTCTGGCGGAGCGGGAATCGGTTCCCGACCTCGATCTTGGCTTTCACAAGCTCTCCCGCGCAGATTTCGACACCGTATTCCAGACGGGTAGCCTGCACATCGGTAAAGCGGATGCCACCCTGGGCGAAATATACGACGCCATAGAGCGGACTTACTGCAACACCGTCGGTGCAGAGTTCATGCATATCGTCGACACCACTGAGCGTCACTGGATCATGCAACGCATGGAGGCGGTGCGGTCCGCACCCGACTACTCCGATGAAGTCCGCATACAGTTGTTGAGCCAACTAATCAACGCGGAAGGACTGGAAAAGTCGCTGGCCTCCAAATATCCGGGAACCAAGCGTTTCGGCCTGGAAGGTGGCGAGAGCCTCATCCCCATGCTGGCGGAGATGGTGCAGCGTTGTGGCTCCGCACAGGCGCAGGAGATCGTAATCGGTATGGCGCATCGGGGTCGGCTCAATGTGCTCATCAACATCCTGGGCAAGAATCCCTCGGAGCTTTTTGCAGAGTTTGAGGGCAGGGCGGAGTATGAGAGCTCCGGTGATGTAAAGTACCACCAGGGTTTCTCCTCCAATGTGATGACGCCGGGAGGGGAGGTACACCTGGCACTGTCTTTCAACCCCTCCCATCTGGAAATTGTTGCCCCTGTGGTGGAGGGCTCCGTTCGCGCCCGGCAGGAGCGGCGCAAGGATGACAGTGGCGACCTGGTAGTGCCGATCGTGATACACGGGGATGCAGCCTTTGCCGGCCAGGGCGTGGTCATGGAAACCTTCCAGATGTCGCAGACAAGGGCCTACAAAACGGGCGGTACACTGCACATCGTGATCAATAACCAGGTGGGCTTCACCACCAACAAGCGTGAGGATGCGCGTTCCACCGAGTACTGTACCGACGTGGCAAAGATGGTGCAGGCACCGATTTTTCACGTCAATGCGGATGACCCCGAAGCCGTACTCTTTGTTACGCAGTTGGCCGTGGATTACCGTACTGAATTCAATAAGGATGTGGTCCTGGACCTCATCTGTTACCGACGTCGAGGCCACAACGAAGCGGATGAGCCGTCGGTGACACAGCCGCTGATGTACGAAAAGATTCGCCAGCACAAGACGACACGGGAACTCTACACCGAACGGCTGGCTAGCGAGGGAGTGATTACGGAGGCCGCAGTCCAGGAGTTGTTGGATCTGTATCGTGATGCCCTGGATCGTGGTGAACCGCTGGTCAGTAGCCTGGTCTCTGAACCCAACAAGACCTTGTTCGTGGACTGGTCGCCGTACCTGGGCCATGAGTGGACGCTGGAATGCGATACACGCATGGACATGCAGGCACTGCAGTCGCTGGCCCAGGAAACCAACACGCCCCCGGATAATTTTCCACTGCAGCGCCAGGTCTCCAAGATTCTCGAAGACCGGCGTAGGATGGCCGCCGGCGCCATGCCGATAAACTGGGGTTTTGCCGAGAACCTGGCCTACGCGACCGTGCTGCAGGCAGGCTACCCGATACGCCTCACCGGGCAGGATGTGGGCCGGGGAACCTTCTCTCATCGCCATGCGGTGTTGCACAACCAGAAGGATGGGCGTGCCCATATCCCTCTGCAACACATCTCATCAGACCAGGCGAATTTTGCTATTTACGATTCACTGTTGTCCGAGGAGGCCGTGCTGGCTTTCGAGTATGGCTACTCGACGACGCTGCCGCAGGGGATGGTGGTCTGGGAAGCCCAGTTTGGAGATTTTGCCAACGGTGCGCAGGTGGTGATAGACCAGTTTATTGCCAGTGGTGAGCACAAGTGGTCGCGCCTGTGTGGCCTGACCATGCTGTTACCCCATGGCTATGAAGGCCAGGGGCCGGAGCACTCCTCAGCCAGGCTGGAACGGTTTATGCAATTATGTGCCGAGCACAATATGCAGGTCTGTGTGCCGACCACGCCAGCTCAGGTCTACCATATGCTGCGCCGCCAGGCCATACGACCGCTGCGCAAGCCTCTTGTCGTCATGTCACCCAAGAGCCTGCTGCGACACAAGGAAGCGATTTCCACCCTGGAAGATCTTGCTGAAGGGCATTTCCATAACGTGCTCGATGAAACCGATGACCTGGATAAGTCCAGGGTGCAGCGCATCGTGTTTTGCAGTGGTAAGGTTTTCTACGATCTGCGTGCCGCTCGCCGGGAGCGACAGCTGGATAACATTGCCATTATCAGGCTGGAACAGCTGTATCCATTTCCCGAGGCGGAGCTACTGGAAATTTTGACGAGTTCCTATCCAAACGTGATCGATGCGGTGTGGTGCCAGGAAGAGCCCATGAACCAGGGTTCCTGGTACGCCAGTCAGCATCACATGCGCCGGGTCATTCATCGGCACAAGGTGGACGTCTATCTGCGCTATGTGGGCCGCGACTCGTCTGCAGCACCGGCGGCAGGTTACATGGCCCTGCATGTAGAACAGTTAGACAAATTTATTGACGAAGCCCTCGGGGATATCCCCTGGGGCAACTAGCAACAACCGGCATTTCATAAGGGAAACGAAATGGCTATTGAAATCAAGGCGCCCGTATTTCCAGAGTCCATTGTCGATGGTGAGGTGGCTGCGTGGCATAAGTCGGAAGGTGAAGCAGTCTCACGCGACGAGCTTATTGTAGAGATTGAAACTGACAAGGTGGTGATGGAGGTCGTGGCTCCTGAAGACGGAGTGATTACCAAAATTCACGCCCCCGAAGGTACCACCATTGAGAGCCAGCAACTGCTTGCTACGCTCGAGCAGGGGGCAGCCAGCACGAGTTCCTCGCCTGCAGCATCAACTGAGGTAGCGGCTGTTGTTGAAGGTGAAGACCTCTCAGCCAGGATGGGCCCGGCCGCCCGCCAACTGGTGGAGGAACACAAACTGGATGTCAGTGCGATATCCGGAACCGGCAAGGATGGACGCATTACCAAGGAAGACATTCTGAAGTACATGAAGAATCTGCAGAGTTCACCGCCGCCGCAGAAGCCTGCAGCAGCGTTATCCGCACCAGATAGTGATCCTGTTGGTCTGTCCAGCGAGCGTGTAGAGCGGCGGGTACCGATGACCCGCATGCGTGCGAAGATAGCCGAGCGGCTGCTCAGCGCAGCGCAGGAAACCGCCACGCTGACTACCTTCAACGAGGTCAACATGGCGCCGGTAATGGCGTTGCGCAGTAAGTATAAAGAGCAGTTTGAAAAGACCCACAACGGTACCCGATTAGGCTTCATGGGGTTCTTTGTCAAAGCAGCCTGTGAGGCGCTGAAGCGTTTTCCCGCTGTCAATGCCTCTATCGATGGCAATGACATCGTCTACCACGGCTACCAGGATATCGGTGTCGCCGTTTCTACTGAGGGTGGTCTGGTAGTGCCCGTCATGCGCGATGCAGATTTCATGAGCCTGGCCGATGTTGAAGCAGCCGTACGCGACCTGGGGCTGCGAGCCCGGGATAGCAAGCTTACGATTGAGGATATGACCGGGGGCACATTCACCGTCACCAATGGTGGTGTATTCGGTTCGCTGTTATCCACGCCAATACTCAACCCGCCCCAGACTGGCATTCTTGGCATGCATAAAATCCAGGACAGGCCTATGGCGGTAAACGGGGAAGTGGTGATCCAGCCCATGATGTACCTGGCACTTTCCTATGACCATCGAATTATAGACGGTAAAACCGCGGTGCAATTCCTGGTCGCTATCAAGGATTTGATAGAGGATCCTGCGCGGATACTGCTGCAGTTGTAGGAAATACACGGCGGGAGGGCCAGAACAGCGCTGCGGCGGTGCCTTCCCACAAAAGCGACTTAAATCAGGAAAAACCATGTCTGACAAATATGATGTAGTGGTAATCGGGGCTGGCCCCGCAGGTTATGTGGCTGCCATCAAAGCGGCTCAGCTCGGTCTGAATACGGCCTGTGTCGAACAATGGCTGGACGACAAGGGCAAGATACTGCTGGGTGGCACCTGCCTGAATGTCGGTTGCATCCCTTCCAAGGCCCTGCTCGACAGTAGCCACAAATTCGCCGAAGCACGTGATGACTTCGGTATTCACGGTATTTCCGTGGAGGATCTGCAGATAGATGTGCCTGCCATGCTGGCCCGTAAGGAGAAGATTGTCTCGCAACTCACCGGCGGGATCGCCGGCTTGTTCAAGCACAATGGTGTTATAGCGATATCCGGCAAGGGTAAGGTGATCGCTGGCGCCAAGGTAGAAGTCACCGACGAGAGCGGTAACGTCCAGATAGTCGAAGCCAGCAATATCATCATCGCGGCGGGTTCCGTGCCGGTGAATATCCCACCAGCACCAGTGGACAATGAATATATTCTGGATTCCACAGGCGCGCTGGAAATCACTGAAGTACCGCAACGCCTGGGTGTGATCGGCGCCGGCGTGATCGGCCTGGAGCTGGGTAGTGTATGGCGTCGCCTGGGCTCTGAAGTCGTTATGCTGGAGGCGCTGGACGAATTCCTGCCAATGATGGATGTCCAGATTGCCAAGGAAACCGGGAAAATACTGAAGAAGCAGGGCCTGGATATCCGCCTGGGCACGCGTGTTACCCATGCTGAAGTAAAAGATGGGCAGGTCGAGGTGACCTATAGCAGCGCCGATGGCGAGCAGGTCGAGGTATTCGACAAGTTGATCGTAGCGGTAGGGCGCAGGCCACGCTCCGAGGAGTTGTTTAGCACTGATAGCGGCCTTACCCTGGACGAACGTGGCTATATTTATGTCAATGACAACTGTGAGACCGAAGCCCCACATGTCTATGCCGTAGGTGATATAGTGCGTGGCCCGATGCTGGCGCATAAGGGTTCGGAAGAGGGCATTATGGTGGTCGAGCGCATAGCGGGTAACCCGGCGCAGATGAACTACGATTGCATTCCCTCGGTGATTTATATTCATCCTGAAGTCGCCGCAATAGGTAAAACTGAGCAGGAGCTGAAAGCGGACGGCATTGACTTCAAGGTAGGGGTTTTCCCCTTCGCGGCGTCTGGCAGGGCGCTGGCCGCGAACGACACGGATGGCATGGTCAAGTTGCTCGCCGATGCCGAGACGGATCGTATTTTGGGGTGCCATGTAGTAGGCCCCTCTGCAGCTGACCTGGTGCAGCAGGTGGTTATCGCCATGGAGTTCGGCTCCAGTGCCGAGGACCTGGCCCTGACGGTGTTCAGCCACCCTACACTGTCAGAAGCGGTGCACGAGGCTGCACTGGCGGTAGATGGCCAGGCGATACATATCGCCAATCGTAAGAAACGTTAAGGAATTTATCCGCGTGCGCACAAAAAAAACCAGCGGCGCGCACGGATTTACACCGATTATCGGGCGTTGCAAGAGTCGCTGGATAATCTCAACCCTGGAAAGTCAGTAAACAACTACAGGATAGAACATGAACCTTCATGAGTATCAGGGCAAACAGATTTTTGCCGAGTACGGGCTACCGGTATCCAAGGGATATGCGGTTGATAACCCGCAGGAGGCAGCAGAGGCCGCAAGCAAGATCGGTGGCGATATGTGGGTGGTTAAAGCCCAGGTTCACGCTGGTGGCCGCGGCAAGGCCGGTGGTGTAAAGCTGGTAAAAACCAAGGAAGAGATTCGTGACTTCGCCGAACAGTGGCTGGGCAAGAACCTTGTCACCTACCAGACTGATGAAAAAGGCCAGCCGGTCACCAAGATACTGGTTGAATCCTGTACTGACATTGCCGAAGAACTGTACCTGGGTGCGGTTGTTGACCGCTCCTCCCGCAGGATTGTCTTCATGGCCTCTACTGAGGGCGGTGTTGAGATTGAGACAGTTGCAGAGGAAACCCCCGAGAAAATACTGCGCGCCACGATTGATCCACTGACAGGCGCGCAACCCTACCAGGGCCGTGAGCTGGCTTTCCAGTTGGGTCTGTGCGGCGACCAGATCAAACAGTTCGTGAAAATATTCATGGGCCTGGCCCAGATGTTTGTCGACAAGGATCTGGCCCTGATCGAAATCAACCCTCTGGTTATTACTGACGAGGGCAACCTGCATTGCCTGGATGCCAAGCTGGGTGTGGATAGCAATGCCCTGTATCGTCAGGGTGAACTGCGCGAAATGCACGATCCCAGCCAGGATGACGAGCGCGAATCGCACGCTGCCCAGTGGGAACTGAACTACGTTGCCCTGGATGGCAATATCGGCTGTATGGTGAATGGCGCAGGCCTGGCCATGGGCACCATGGATATTGTGGCCCTGCACGGTGGTTTCCCGGCTAACTTCCTTGACGTAGGTGGTGGTGCAACTAAAGAGCGTGTCTCTGAGGCATTCAAGATCATCCTGTCTGACGACAATGTGAAAGCAGTATTGATCAATATCTTCGGCGGTATCGTACGTTGCGACCTGATCGCAGAAGGCGTAATTGGCGCTGTGGAAGAGATCGGTGTAGAGGTTCCGGTAGTAGTGCGCCTGGAGGGCAACAACGCGGAGCTGGGACGAAAAGTATTGGCTGACAGTGGTCTGAATATCATTGCTGCCACCAGCCTCACAGACGCTGCCCAACAGGCAGTGCAAGCAGCGGGAGGTGCGGCGTAATGAGTATTTTGATCGACAAGAACACCAAGGTCATCTGCCAGGGATTCACCGGCTCCCAGGGAACATTCCATTCAGAGCAGGCGATTGAGTACGGCACAAAAATGGTCGGCGGTGTAACACCGGGCAAGGGCGGCCAGGAGCACCTGGGTCTGCCAGTCTTTAACACTGTTACTGAAGCGGTTGCAGCCACTGGCGCAGACGCCTCTGTTATTTATGTACCAGCGCCTTTCTGTAAGGATTCAATACTGGAGGCGGCGAATGGCGGCGTCAAACTGATCGTTTGTATCACTGAAGGCATTCCAACGCTCGATATGCTCGAGGCCAAGGTGAAGTGTGACGAGCTGGGCGTACAACTGATAGGCCCCAACTGTCCCGGTGTTATCACTCCCGGTGAGTGCAAGATCGGCATTATGCCCGGTCACATTCACCTGCCGGGCAAGGTGGGTATCGTGTCCCGTTCCGGTACGCTCACTTATGAGGCTGTGAAGCAGACTACTGACGCCGGGTACGGCCAATCCACTTGTGTGGGTATCGGTGGAGACCCCATCCCGGGCTCCAACTTTATCGACGTGCTGGAGCTGTTCCAGAATGACCCTGCCACCGAGGCGATCGTCATGATCGGTGAAATCGGCGGTACAGCGGAAGAGGAAGCTGCGGCCTATATCAAGGCTAATGTGACCAAGCCAGTGGTGTCCTATATTGCCGGTGTAACAGCACCAAAAGGCAAGCGTATGGGCCATGCCGGGGCGATTATTTCCGGTGGTAAAGGGACTGCGGATGAGAAGTTCGCCGCTCTTGAAGATGCCGGTGTGAAGACTGTTCGCAGCCTGGCTGATATCGGTTCAGGCCTGGCAGAGATTACCGGCTGGTAATAGCGCCAACATCCGACCCATGAAAGGCCCATCACCAGATGGGCTTTTTTTTTGGCTCTTCGCACTTTGGCGGGGCCGGTGCCGGTTGACGGCTCCGGGTGGGAGAGCATTTTTCAGTCGCTCCACGAAATTCGCTTGGTGAAAAACGCCCTCCCACCCAGAACCTCGGTAGGTAACTGTTTCCTCGAACCTGAAAAACTACGTCGAAGCTGTTAAAGAACCCCTGTTTTTAGCATCATCATCCGTAGAGCTACGATTCAAGGCTTCGGGGGAAAGTAGGCTTTTCACCAAGCGAATTTCGTGGAGCGACTGAAAAGCCTACTTTCCCCCGGAGCCGTTAACCCGCACCATCCCCCCTAAACCGCGAAGAACCTTTTTTTACCGATAGGCCCTGTCGTGACGCGTTGCCCGCCTGGGAAAATCCGATGATTTTGTACCGCGCTACTTGAAATACCCCCGCTGCACCCCCATATCGGAGCAGACAGACTAATTTCCATTAAATCAAATAGTTAGCTAAAGAGGCTCCTATGACCACTGATGTAAAAAAAGAGACTTTGGGATTCCAGACCGAAGCCAAGCAACTGCTTCACCTGATGATTCACTCCCTGTACAGCAATAAGGAAATTTTCCTGCGGGAATTGATATCAAATGCCAGCGACGCCATCGACAAATTGCGCTTTGCCTCCCTTGCCAATGAGACGCTGTTGGAGGGCCAGGGTGACTACGAAATCCATGTAGACGTGGACAAGGAAGCCAACACCATCACTATTAGTGACAACGGCATTGGTATGAACCGCGATGAGGTCATCGAAAACCTGGGTACCATTGCCAAGTCCGGCACCGCGTCCTTTCTGGAAAGCCTCACCGGTGATGAAAAGAAAGATTCGCAACTGATCGGGCAGTTTGGTGTGGGTTTTTATTCAGGCTTCATCGTCGCTGACCGGGTGGAAGTGCATACCCGCAAGGCGGGCGAAGCCGCTGCAGAAGGTGTGCTTTGGGAATCCCACGGGGAAGCCGAATTTTCCATTGAGGAAAAGCCGCGTGAAGCCAGGGGCACCAGTATTACCCTGCACCTGAAAAAAGACTGCGAGGAATTCGCCGATGACTTTCGCGTGCGTAGCGTGATCACAAAGTACTCCGACCATATCTCAGTGCCCGTGATGATGATCAAGCCTCCCGCGCCACTTGCGGAAGGCGAGGAACAGCCAGAGAATCCAGAAATTGAGTTCGAGGCGGTCAATGCAGCAACGGCCCTGTGGACACGCGGACGCTCTGAAGTCAGTGACGAGGAATACAAGGAATTTTATAAGCACGTCTCCCATGACTTTGAAGACCCCATGAGCTGGAGCCACAACAAGGTTGAAGGCAAGCTGGAATACACCAGCTTGCTTTACATCCCCGGCAAAGCGCCCTTTGATATGTGGAACCGGGAAATGTCCCGGGGCCTGAAACTCTATGTGCAGCGCACGTTTATTATGGATGAGGCCGAGCAATTCATGCCTCTTTACCTGCGTTTCGTTAAAGGGGTAGTGGATTCCAATGACCTGTCCCTGAATGTCTCCCGTGAGATTTTGCAGCAGGACCCCGCAGTGGAGTCCATGCGCAGCGCTCTTACCAAACGCGTGCTGGATATGCTGTCCAAGCTGTCCAAAGCAGGGGGTGACGATTACGCCACGTTCTGGAAGGAATTTGGAGCAGTATTGAAGGAAGGGCCGGCAGAGGATATGGCGAACCAGGAAAAGATCGCCAAGCTGCTGCGTTTCAGTACTACCCATACGGACAAGGAAGATCAGGACCAGTCCCTGGAAGACTATGTGTCACGCATGCAGGAGAGTCAGGACAAGATCTATTACGTGGTGGCGGAAACGTTCAATACCGCCAAGCACAGCCCGCACCTGGAAGTGTTCCGCAAGAAAGGTATAGAGGTTCTGCTGTTGTCAGACCGGGTCGACGACTGGTTGATGAATCACCTACGCGAGTTTGACGGCAAGCAGTTTCAGGACGTCGGGCGCGGTGCACTGGACCTGGCAGCCGATTCCGAAGAGGACAAAGCCGAACAGGAAAAGGTGGCCAAGGAAGCCGAGGCCCTGGTTGAACGTATGTCGAAAGCACTGGAAGAGAAAGTCAGTGAAGTACGTGCCACCAGTCGCCTCACCGATTCTGCCGCCTGCCTGGTGGTAGGTGACTTCGATATGGGCGCCCAGATGCGTCGCATCATGGAAGCGGCAGGGCAGGAAGTGCCCAGTAGCAAACCCATTCTGGAGATCAACCCAGCCCATCCGTTGGCTAAAATGCTTGACCAGGAGCCCGATGAGGATCGTTTCGAGGACCTGGCCAATATAGTGTTTGAGCAGGCCAATCTGGCTGAGGGTGGCCAATTGGAAGACCCCGCCGCCTACGTGTCCCGCTTGAACAAATTGCTGGTGGAGATGAGCAAGTCCTGATGGTGTGCCGCCAGGTTTTGCACTGCACGATAATCTACAGGCCACTACCTCCCTGACAGAGGCCGTGACCGGCGCGAGGTCTGCATGCCGCCGGTAAATGGCCGATATGGCATGCTCCACGAACACCGCGCAGTGGGTGAAGTTTTCGATGATATGATGCACACAGAGCAGGCGCAGGATGTGGAGTTTGTAACACGATGATATTAACAATTTGGAGACACGGTGAAGCCGGGCGTGCGCCAACCGATCGCGACAGGGAGCTGACAGACTCCGGGCGAGACGATGTTGGCTTCGCCTGCCAGCAGTTTCACAGTGCCTGCAGCGACAGGGGGATACCCCATCCGGACAGCATACTGCACAGCCCCTTTATGCGCTCTAACCAGACTGCGGAGATTATTGCCGCCGCGTTTACCCATGCAACCCAGACATGGATGGATGCCCTGCATCCGGGCAGCGATGTGGCTGCAGTGGACAGTGCGTTGATAGACATCGCTGAGGGTGAGGCTGTACATGAGCATGTGCTATTGGTCTCCCACCAGCCATTAATATCCTACCTCCTGGATCACTACCTCGGTGATCCGGGTGCTGTCCCAGCACTGTCTCCTGGAGGCCTGGCCACCCTGTCCCTGGAAACTCCCGCGAAGGACTGTGGCCGTATACTCTTTTGGGCCCAGCCGCCCGAGTTTGAGGCCAGTTTGTAGTGAACGGGCTTCTCCCCACAGGGCAGCCAGTACCGATGGACTGGCAGGTCAACGGGCTTCGCCTTGCTGGCTTGTCCTGGGGGAATGTGGGCGACAAGCCGCTGCTGGCACTGCACGGCTGGCTGGACAATGCCGCCAGCTTTGCCTTTCTGGCGCCATTGCTGCGCGGCTACCACATAGTGGCGCTGGACCTGACCGGGCACGGGCAGAGCGATCGCCGCTCTGACGATGCCAGCTACCAGATTTGGGATGACCTGCCAGAGATTCTCGGCGTTGTAGATGAACTTGGCTGGGACAGTTTCGATCTGATGGGGCATTCCCGGGGCGCGATTATCTCTTCGATACTTGCCAGTGCCTACCCGGAACGGGTGCAAAAGCTGGTGCTGCTGGACGCGGTTACCCCGGCAGCGGTGGCAGAGACAGAGTTCCCCGCCCAGATGCGCCGGGCCCTGACCGATAAACCTCGTTTCCTGTCGCGGGAAAACCGGGTCTTTTCTTCAGTCCAGGAAGCGGCGACAGCCCGGCAGGTGAAAGGTATATCCCCTGCGGCGGCGGCTTTAATTGCCGAACGTAATCTGTGCGATTGTCCGGATGGCCTGACATGGACTACCGACCCCCGTTTGCGAGGAGCCTCGGCAGTCAAATTAACCGAGGGGCAGGTACGTGCAGTGCTGGAAGCTCTGTCCATGCCGGTACTCCTGCTATTGGCGCGGGATGCATCACAACGTTTCCCTGAACTGGCTTCCCATGCCCGCCGTTTTATCAAAGAACTGGAGGTGCATGACATTGACGGTGGGCATCATTTCCATATGGAATCACCCGTTATCGATGTGGCGCAGCGCATCGAACGGTTTCTTTCAACAGAACAGGGTTGTGCAAGCGCATGAATTGTAGTCGCAAAAAAATATTCCTTTTACGCTGTGTTTGCCTGGTGCTGCTGCAATCGACGGCTTGCCTGGTGAGGGCCGCCACGCCCCTGGAGCTGTTACAGGAACTCGACGACTACCCCCATGCCCGGGTAATTTCCAGCAGTGACGAGCAGGTGCTCGACTACGAACTCGGGCTAGGGTCTATCAAAAAAGTAAGAGGCGTCTGGCGCTTCAAGGACAGTGAACGCAAGACCGGCCATCTGCAGACTTACACCTGGCAGATTGTGGATGGCTTTAGCTCGGAAGAAGTTATGCAGAACCTGCAGGCGTCGCTGGAGCAGCAGGAGAATGTCAGTATTTTATTCGCCTGTGACGGGCGGTCCTGTGGCCAGGGTGCCCAATGGGCCAATCGCGTATTTCACCAGCGTGTGCTGTATGGCAGGGAGGATTTGCAGCGTTATCGCATCTATTCACTGCAGGGCAGTGAGGGGATAGAATATCGTCTTGTCATTTACAGTGCCGCGCGTACTGCTGACAGGCAGTACCTGCATGTTGAATTATTGCAGATAGACCAGTAGCGCCAGGGTTGCCACTAGCGCTTCATTTGGAGTAGCGACAGAAACTCGTCCCGCGTCTTCTGTTCGTCGCGAAATGTTCCCAGCATGGCCGATGTTTTCATCAGGGAATTCTGTTTTGCGACCCCGCGCATCATCATGCACATGTGCTGGGCCTCGATAATAACGCCCACACCCTGCGCCTCGGTTACGTCCATGATCGTCTGGGCAATCTGGGAGGTTAGTGACTCCTGGATTTGCAGTCGCCTGGCGAATACATCGACGATCCGGGCGACCTTGGACAAGCCCAGTACCTTGCCAGTGGGGATGTAGGCGACATGACATTTACCGATAAAGGGCAGCAGGTGATGTTCGCACATGGAGTACAACTCCACATCCTGCACCAGGATCATTTCGCTGGATTCGGAGGGGAAGAGGGCGTCGTTTACAACGGCATCAACCGATTGTCCGTACCCACGCGTTAAAAATTCAAAAGCCTTGGCTGCTCGTTTTGGTGTATCGACGAGTCCCGGTCTAGTCAGGTCTTCACCTACGGCTTCGATAATTTTTGCCCAGTTATCTTCCAAAAGACCGACTCCTTTTGAATGCGATGCATTGCTGATGCGGGCTGGGATAGTAACAATCCGCTTTCAGCAAGGCAAACCTTGGGCCCGTATTTGACGGGCTGTAACTGCGTC
>CBDTVJ010000003.1:0-26781 GCA_965363655.1 uncultured Halieaceae bacterium
CGACTATGCCGGGTGGTATGGGTGACAGTGTTTTGGCGGAAGTCGGGGCGTGTATCTGTATCGCCCGGTGACCGCTATCGGCTCGTAAGCGGACCTCCACTTTGGGAATGAGCGTAAAGGCTGAAGTACCGCCTTCGCCTACGAAGGGACGTTAGCTCTGTGGTATTGTTTTCGGCAGCTAACAACTCATATTGTCACGCTCTCGGGTATCTACGATACTAGTGGCTTAGCAGTGCTTGCTTCCAATTTAGTCATTTCACAGTAAATGCATCTCAATGGGGTTCATGGTCATGTCTTCGAATAAGTCAATCGACGTAAAAGATAAAAAGGACATAGCATTACCAAAAGGGTTCGAAGTCAACTACTTTGATGAGTACATGCAAATCACACGCGTCTGGCATGGTGTAAAAACCTATTTTATCTTGCTGTTCGCTCTGGTTTTTAACGGTGTCTGGATAAACAATGGGTTTGTAGAAATATTACTAAGTGATAGAGAGCTACTGCCTAAGCTATTCTTTTCAATTTTTATTGTTTTAGGCTTGAGTTTACTTTATTTCACTGTTGCTACCTGGTTAAACAAAACACAGATTTATGTTAGTAAAAATAGCCTGGAAATCAAACATCAACCGGTGCCTTGGTTGGGTAACAAGAAGATTAAAGCAGACAATATCGAACAGCTTTTCGTAGAAGAAAAATATAGGGGCTCAAGTAATAACAACCCAAGATACACGTATAACGTACTTGGGTTAACATCAGAGGGTACACAGTTTAAACTAATCGGAGGATTTGAGTCTCGCTATCACGCACGGTTCATTGAAAAAACTATTGAAGATTATTTGGGAATTGAAAACGTAAAGATCGAAGGCGAGGCAGAGTGAAACCTTGGCGAATAAAAGGTGAAAGCCTGGGACTGTTCAGAATTCTGTGTCAACGTAAAAGTACTTCATAAGTATAGGACAGATAAAAGTGGTGTTGTGAGTAGATCATCTTCTGAACTCCAGTTGCTGACCCTGAAAAATACGCGAACAATAGCCCTGACTCCCAGTTGTGTGCTCATATCGGCAGGCCTGTAAATCATCTTCGTCCAATTCGGAGGTGTAGCACGCAAGAATCTGTACCAACGGGTTTTCAGCTGTTACCACGCGCTGGCGTCTTTGCTGGTTGAACTGTGAAAACTCGGGTTCTGCTACCGCGTGCCCTTTCCGACGAAAAGAGCCAGCGTGTTGGGTGGAGCCCTGGTTGGTGGTGCCAGTAATAGCGGGGCAGGGATATCCTGTTCTTTGTTGTGTAGATGAGCCAGGATGCGGTCTAAGGTGTCTTGGTCCTTAATGCATCGGTTCGACGCATCGACGATGACTCTGAAAGACCCACCGCAGCGGCCGCAATACAGTGATGGATTGGCTCCCGCTGTAGCAGAAGAAAAACTTAACCCATTGTCCGGAAATAGTTGACCACTACAAAGGTCGCAAATCGACTCGTAGCGGTCTTTAAGCTAGACTCTAGAAAAGGGTCTGCGTGCGACTGAAATCAGACGCTCGTCACGCATCATTTGCAGTCGATAATTTCCTCATATGTACGGATATACGCGCTACCGAAATCGACAGGAGGTTGATTTATATGGAAATCCAACCTTGCTCAAATTCACATACAGAGAATCGGTGTTATAGCGACCGGTTCAGTATACGTAACTGTTATGGTGCAAAACAATGACCGCTATAGATCCTATGCAACCGATGATCAATCAATACTTACGGCTTAATACACTGGAAATTCGGATGTGAAAGGAGTTCGCGTGTGTCCCGAATCATATGTGAAACGGATTAGATACTTTTACAAAAAATATAGGGAACTCAAAATATGTCAATTCAAAATAAAAAACTTACGAATAGCGAAAAAATATACTCCAAAGACGGAGAAGAAATGACCCCTCCCACTGTCGCACAACGCATTCAATCGACTCGTATTATGGGTTAGATCGGCGGCGCTTTGTTCGCTGGTTTTCTGCTCACGATTGGTTATTCGATTTTTGAGAACTCAAAGACCATACCTGTTGTCGGAATTGTGGTGTCAATCAGTTCCGAGGTCAGTGGATCCAATTTGGGAGGGGGTCGCACCTCAAACCTAACGGTCTATTGGCACCAGTTCCGCTATACGGATCGGGATGGCTTAGAACATATTGCAGATTCTGTCGGGGATGGCCGCGATACAGCGTTTCGCGTCGGGGATGTCGTTTCAATCGGCTACTACGCCGATGATTTCAGTAAGGTTCGTGTGCGTTCATGGTTTGGCCTTTGGAAGGTTCAACTGCTGCTGTCCGGTCTTGGGCTTGTGCTGATCATCTATTCAATCTGGGGGATAAAACAGATCAGAGATGAAGTGAAAGAAGAAAACAACAAAGAAGAACATCCGCTTTAACAAGCACTGTAAAATGACTCGGCGCATAAATGCGTCTCACATTTTAAGTGGGCGTAAACTCATGGCACAAAAGGAGAACGTATGAAAATATTTGTAACCTTATTCTTGATTGTATTTTCAGGATCAATATATGCAGAGGTGCCCCAAGAAATACAAGGTATTTGGAGGCCCGATATTGAAAAAACTATAGTCCTTATGGAAAAAAATATGGACGAAGTAGATTCCGACTATATGAGAGCAAAGTATTTGCCAAACTTAAACAGAACCATTACTAAGAGCCAATTCACCCATATCAATGGTAGAAGAGAGTTCAAGGCTGATATTTCGCTGAAAGAAAAAAAAGGAAGCAGTTTTTTAATGGTTTTGGCCAGTGACTCAGTCAAAGATATGGAGCTAACATTCATCCCAATAGATAATGGGGAATATATTATGCAGTCACAAAATTCTGCGGACGGCTCTGGCAATATTGTATGGAAAAAGCAATAACAATAATTTCTAATAAGTTGCTCAAGCATCGTTCCAGCCACAAGCGGCTTCCACTAGGCAGCTTTTCCGCTGCTTCGCAGTTCCAAATCTGCGGGTTAACGAGGCGTTGCTGAGCGTCCGCTTTTGGCACGTTCGAGACCCCCAGAGGATGCCTCCAGGGTGCTCGGGATGACCGCTGTGCGCCCGAAAGCTGCCGTAGGGGCTATGGTGGGCGAAAGGGCGAGTTTCGACTAAGGGTGTGTGAAAACCCGCTTTCCTCTCACCAATCGTGAAAATAGACCTGCTGCGGGCATTCAATCCTGAGAAAGCTGGCGCTAGTACCTGGGTTTACACCATCGCTCGCAATTGCAGGACTGACATGTACCGGCGCTTGCAGAAATTCGACAACGCAGTTTCTGCAGAGGATGTTGGGGCGGAGTATGAAAGCGAGGAGGCTTTCCTGGTGCTGCACCAGACGCGCAGCAGGGAGAGCATTCGCGAGCTTATGAAGAAACTGCCCGCTGACCAGTTACAAATCCTGGCAAAGGTTTATATGGAAGGAAAATCTCACTCGGAAGTTGCCGGCGAGTTGGAGCTGCCCCTGGGCACGGTGAAATCACGTGTGCGCCTGGCGATCCAGAAACTACAGATTCAGATTGAATGATGAAGACTATGACTAAATTTCACCCCGATCTCGACGATTGATCCTCGAATTGCAAATATTGAGAGCCTGACATCTGTTGCCATAGTCGAGCCTGTGATTGTAACTCTTGAATAAGATCCATCGAAACGAACTGAGATGGGTTACATTACATTAGTACCTATGTCTGGCATAGGGGTCCGGGGAAAATACGAAATGGGGAGTGCTAGCAGGTTTTGCCCGTAGCTGGAATAGTGGGGCAAGTTTTTTTGAAATATCTCGATGATACATAACGTTTTTTTTGGAATATTAGCAGGATATATTTGAAGCGCTTGCAGCTCATCCCGGAGAGCCGGGTAGGGCTGGCGAAACAGTGAGCGTCGCACTACCGGCGGCGTTGGTGATTCCTTCCGCATAAAGCTGATTGATTGATATATATCATTCATAGTGTACGGCACACTGCTCCATACTGCAGTGTGTGCTCCGAAAGAACGAGGCGTGGTGGTGGATAACCGAAACAGTGCTGCCAGATCGGCACGGGATTTTACGGACTTTAAGGACGGGGCATTTTCCTACTCGAGAAATGGGCCTATCAGGGCTTCGGCTGACCCTCAAGCGCCACTCGGAAACATCCTGCAAACGTTGTATAGCGAACACCGTTACATTTCGTCTCTACTGGCTTATCTGGAAGAACATGCCAGTCGTTTGCAAACGGGGAAGGTACCTGACTATAACCTGCTAAGGGATATTATCGATTACCTGACGCACTACCCTGACCAGTATCACCACCCTCGCGAGGACATGCTGTTCAGCCAAATATTGGACAGTGACAGTCAATTTCAAAAGAAACTGGATCGACTCGAGCGGGAACACCAGGCCCTGCACCATTACACCGATGAGTTATTTAATAGCCTGACCGGCATTGTCGCCGGCCGACCGGTCAATCGACCCGAACTGCTGCAGCGTATAAGCCGCTATATAGAAGGCTATCGCCAGCACATGGACTATGAAAACCGTGAGGTGTTCACGCAGGCCAGTGGCGAAATCAGCCCGGCCCAGTTAAAAGAACTCAGCAAACAGACGCGTTTTATCGACGATCCGCTGTTTGGTCGTGAGGTCCAGTACCAGTACCGTCGACTGGGCCGCAGCATGCAGGCCCGAGTGGAGGTCGCCGGCCAGAACCTGCTCGCCAGGGAAATGTCCGGCATAGAGTCTGGTATCGAACGGCTTTCGAATCTGGTCGGTAGGCTGGACACTACAAAAAGCTATGTAAACAGTATGAGTCGTGAAAACTGGCGTGAACAGTTAGAAACATTAAAGACACATACCGGGTTCAGTGATGGGCCCAATATTGTGTTTCTTCCCGCTGCGCTTACCAGGAATTACCTGCGTCACCTGCAGGAGGGGTTTGGCGAGGTACGCGATATACTGAGCGGAAAAAAAACGGGTAGTGACGAGACTTCACCGCATTAGAGTCAGCCAGGAGCGGCTGAATGGAGATAGCGAATCATGCCCAGTTGGCAAGCACGTCTGCTGAACACCTGCACACGAACACTGATAAAGCCCTTGATGGGCCTTGGCAGCATTGAATCGATTCGAAGCTTCACCGGAAGCATGGACGAGCAGCAAGAGAAAATACAGCCTGAAGATATACGAGATCGGCAGGTTGACAGGCCAGACTATCGAGGCGTATGGGTTCGTATTGCCGGCAAACGCCCGCGCAAAACTATACTGTATTTCCCGGGCGGTGGTTTCGTCATACGCACGGCCACGCAGCACAAATTTTTCGTGGCTAAAATCTGCCGTGAGGCAAATGCAAAAGCACTGCTGGTGCACTACAGGCTGGCACCGGAAGTGCCCTTTCCCGGCGGCCTGGAAGATTGCCTCGCCGCCTATCACGACCTGTTGCGGCAGGGCATTAAACCCGCTGACATAACCATCGCGGGCGATTCCGCCGGGGGAGGCCTGGTGTTGAGTACCCTGCTTTCCCTGCGCGACGAGGGTACCGAACTGCCGGCCAATGCGATCGTGCTCTCTCCGCTGGCAGACCTCACCTACAGCGGCGGCTCACGCGAGTTTAACAAGCGCAGAGACCCCGTGCTGCCTACTCAACGCGCTGCCCAGATGCAACAGCTCTATATCGGGGAAGCCCTCCCCGGGGACAGGCATGCGTCACCGATACACGCCGATTTTGACGGCTTTCCGCCCATGCTGGGCCAGGTGGGCAGTACGGAAATCCTGCTGGACGATACGCTCAAGGCGGCCGCTCAGGCAAAAAAGGCTGGGGTTCCGTTTTTCCTGGAGGTCTGGGAGGAGATGCCTCATGTATTCTCAATGTTCGGGTTTCTGCCTGAAAGTGAAGTCGCCCTGCAGCGCATCGCCCGCTTCATCAATACCAGTGAACTGGATGAACTGCCCGCGCAATACGGCAGCAGTGAGTACCGTGGCGAAAAGCACCGTGGCCCGAGCTGGCTGCCCTCTCGACGGTATTGCTAAATTGCGTGGCCGTAATTGGTAGCATCGGCCGATAAATACCTACAAGCGTCACCGGTTCCCACCCGAAAAAATCAACAGTGACCTTTGGTAACTCTCGATAGCATCTAGCCAATAGTACATCAAAAGTTCAGGGTCTTTATAGAACCCCCTCAAATTTCCCAGGCAGATATGTTTGCAAGTAGTGCACCGCCGACCACGGTGAGGGCCGCTGCGGCAACTGTCAGTGCGACAACGCTTCCTGCCAGGCCTATCGCGCCTCCAGGGAAGGCGCCGCGCTTGGCCGCATCAACCAGATCGCGTCTGTGGCCGATATCTGGTTCCGGCAATGGATACAGTGTGCTGTTTTCTCTGGCGATCACATGTGGATCGTTGCCTTCGATTCCCAGGTGCCTGATAGCGGGCACCAGCGTCTTGGCGGCTTCGATATCGTTTACAGGAAAAATGTTAGGCTCTTCATGGTATCTCCTGCCCTCAATGGGTCTATACCTGTCGGTGGCGTTTATATAGGTTCATCGCCTGATTCTAACAATATCCGTGATTTAACTTGGCGATACCATCCGCCGAGCTGATCCATAGAAGTATTAACCCGCCGGAGAGGGGCTTGCCAGCGAACTGTCGTCCTGTGCCGAACGATGCTGCCGGCCCCTGTGCAGTCGTTCCCTCACGGCAACCGGCAGTGCGAGCATGGCCGGTGTCGCGATGAGTGTAAGAACAGTGGCAAAAGACAGCCCGAACACAATAGCTTGTGACAGCGGCCCCCAGAATATCGCCATTTCACCCTCGGCCGTGACGGTGCGTGATAACAGGTCGACGGAGTAGCCGCAGGCCAGTGGCAACAGTCCGCACACAGTAGTCACGGTAGTCAGCAAAACAGGGCGAAGCCGCTGCGCCGTGGCCCTGACAATCACGGCCCTGGTATCCAGTTCCGGGTGCCTGCGACGTAAGTGGTTGAAGGTGTCGATGAGAATGATGTTGTTGTTCACCACGATACCTGCCAGCGCCAGAACGCCTACCCCTGTGAGCAGCGCGCTGAACGGCTTTGCCAAAATCAGCAAGCCCAACAAGACGCCCGCTGTAGACATGACTACAGCGGCCAGAATTAGCGTGCTCTGATAGAAATTATTGAATTGAGTGACCAGCAGTATAAACATCAGTGCAAGCGCAAGCGTAAATGCGGCGGACACGAATGCCATGGAGTCCGCCTGCTCTTCATTGGCACCGCGAAAACGAATAGTAATAGCCGGGTCGAAATTCTGCTGCTGCAGCCAGTTGTCGATCTTCCGAACCATGGCATCCGCCATGACCCCCTCTGAGACATCGGCCCGGATAAGTTCCACGGGAACGCCGTCGATGCGTTTAAATGAATCGACCCCTGACGCTGGCAGAATGCGAGCGAAATTGCTTAGTGGGACCATGCCCTCATTGGTACTGAGGCGCAGCTCCTCGATAGCTTTCATACCGCGCTCACTGCGCGGGTAGCGTACCCTGATATCGACGGAGTCATCGGCATTGTCCGGCCGGTACTCTGCGACCTTGACGCCGTTGGTCACCAGTTGCACGGCCAGGCCGGCAGAGGAAACGTCTGCGCCATAGAGTGCCGCCTGTGCCCGGTCGACTTCTACCCGCCATTCAATCGAAGGCAGTGCCGCGGTGTCGTCGATGTCGATGAGTTCTGGCAGTGTATCGAGGTAGGCGCGCACCTGTGCCATTGCCGGCTCCAGTAACGCACGCTCTCGTGAAGTCAGCTCAATCTGGATAGGTTTGCCCACGGGCGGTCCCTTTTCCAGCGGCTGTATCTCTACGTGGATACCAGCAAGGTGAGCTGTTCGCTGGCGAACTTTACGGATTATGTCGTTGCCCCTGAGCGTGCGTTCTGCCTCCGGGTACAGTTCCAGGAATATTGACCCGATGCGATCAGAGCTACTGCGGAGATCTTCAGCGCTGGCGCCTGGGAGCATTGTTTGTGTATTGATGAAGCGGATGCCGGGTATGTCCAGGATTTCCTGCTCGACCTCCAATACCAGCTGGTTGACCTCGTTGGCCGAAAAATTTCCTCGCCCCAGGACGGAGACCTGTATGAACTGGGGGTCGGAGTCGGAGAAGAAGATGGTACCCACCCCGAACTTGCCGTAGGCCCAGAAAATGCTCCACAGCAGACTGAAAATAATACCTATCGTCACCAGCGGCCTGTTGCACACAAGTGTGAGGAAGCGGGCAAAGTGTCCTGTGAAACTATTCAGCTCGGTGGGGTCTCCCGTTTCCAGCAGTACCTGGTCTTTGCTTGCCCGGACACTGTGTTCAGATGGCTTGCCAAAGAGAGAACCAAGCACCGGACCAAACAGCAGCGCATACAGCAGCGACCCGACCAGCACCGTAAACACTGTGACGGGGAGGTAAACCATGAACTGCCCCGACACGCCCGGCCAGAACAGCATGGGCAGGAAAGCAGCGAGCGTCGTTGCTGTTGATGCCGTAACAGGCCAGAACATGCGTTTTACGGCCTCGGCATAGGCCAATTTGTGGTCCTTGCCCTCGGCCATCATCCTGTTGGCGTACTCCGTAACGACGATACCACCGTCAATCAGCATGCCCAGGCCCAGCAACATGCCGAACATCACCATGAAGTTAAATGTATAACCCAGCAGGTAGATGATGGTTATCGAGAATAACAGCGAGAACGGAATACCCAACCCCACGACGAGGCCGCTGCGAAAGCCCATGGTAGCGACCACCAGCACCATCACCAGGGCTAGCGCAGTCATGATGTTGCCTTCCAACTCCTTTACCTGCATTTCAGCGAATTCCGCCTGGTTCTGCGAAGGAATAATCTCAATGCCTGCTGGCAGTTTGGCTCTCGCAGCATCGACGATCGCCAGTACCTGGCTAACGCTGTCGATGACATTGGCATTGGCGCGTTTCGTCACGCTGATGGAAATGGTGTCGCGGCCGTTGTAGCGTGCGTGGCTGGTACGATCCTTGAAGGTCCTGCGCACGCTTGCCACATCCTGCAGGGTGACAACCGTATCGCCAGAGGCACGGATGGGCAGGTCAAGTATGTCTGCGGCTTCTTCGACCACCGCCGGTACCTTGACCGCGAAGCGGCCGTCATCCGTGTCGACACTGCCTGCGGCGATCAGTCTGTTATTGCGCTGCAGTGTACCAACCAGTTCTTCCGCAGATATGCGGTAAGTGTTGAGCGCGTCCGGATCGATAATAACTTCCAGCACCTCTTCCCTTTGGCCCTGAATGTCGGCGCTGAGCACGGATGGAATGGCTTCGATCTCATCGCGAAGTTTCAGCGCCGCCTGGTAGACGCTGCGCTCGCTGGTATTCTCTCCGACAAAGTTGATCTGCAGCATGGGGAAGTCGTCCGCATTGAGCTCTTCGACAAAAGGCTCTTCTGCGGTTGCGGGCATTTCCGCCCCGGCGCGATTGACCGCCTCCCGAACATCAGCAATGGCCGTGCTGAGGTCCTGCGATACATCAAACTCGATAAAGAACGAGGCCATGCCCTCCGCAGCGGTAGACTGCAGTTCTACCACGCCTTCCAGCTTGCGTAATTCGGCCTCCATCGGTTGCACCAGTAAGCGCTCGGCGTCTTCTGGCGAGATACCTTCGTGCACCACCCCGACATAAAAGAAGGGCAGCTCCACATGCGGATCATTGGCGATCGGCAGGGCGCCACGGGCCATGATTCCAGCCAGCACCAGTACTGCCAGCAGAGACAGGGTAGTGCGCGTCCTGCTGAAAGCTGCCTCGATGAGCGTCTTCACAGACCTGCTACCTGGTCTTGACCGGCAGTGCTATACACCGGCTCGACGATGTCGCCGATAGCCACATATTCCTGGCCCACGGTGATCAGGTTTACCGTGTGCGGAAGCCCGGTAATCCACGTCCCTGCGGCGCCGTCCTCCAGAATCTCGACGGCTTGAAAGACCACCCGGTTGGACGCGTCCAGTATGCGCAGCCCCATGCGCCCCGCATCATTAAGGGTGAGTAGTGAGGGTGAGATCTGGTGGGCAGGCACATCCTCTACGCCGATGCGCACTGTCACGGTGAGCCCGGAGCGAATGCTATAGTCCTGGTTATCGACCGTGATTTCCACGGGGTAGGTGCGGGTAACGGGGTTGCTTTGCTTGCCAATAAATGAAACCGAGCCGTTCAGCTCGCGCCCGGTGGCGGTGAGGCCGGCAACGGCCTGGTTCTGCATCAGGCTGTCAACCTCTGCTTCGGTGACATCGGCGAGCACCAACATGGGATCCAGGTCGATCAATGTCGCGCAGGCTGCGCCAGGCGCCGCATAGTCACCCACATTCATCTGTAACTCTTCCACCACACCATCAAAAGGTGCCACGATGCTTGTCCTGGCAAGGTTGAGCTCCTGCCGGTGCAAGTGTGCCCTCGCCGCTTCCTGGCGCGCTTCCGAGTTGGCGATAGCCACATCTGACAGCAGGCCCTGCTTCTTCAGCTTGAGGCTGCCTTGGTGTTCAATGCGGGCGGTCTGGAACGCCGCGCGGGCCTCCTGCAAGGACACCTCGCGGTCGTCTATTGCGATTTCGCAGAGTACATCGCCCTGCGAGACCTGCATGCCTCGTTCGACCGGCCGTGACACAACGCTCCCGGCAATCTCTGCTTTCACATCCACAATCCGCTTGCTCTCGGTTCTCCCGCGCAATGTCACATGGCGGGTGCGCGACTCCGAGTCAATGACAGAAACCCGCACGCGGCTGATGTCACCGTCTGCTGCGACAGGCGCTGACTGGGCCTGGGAGCGACTCTCCGGCTGGTCCGCCTCTACCTGGGTGGCAGGCAGTTGGCCGGAGCCCAGCCAGAGCGCCAGCGATACGGCAACGATTGATGCAGAGATAATGTTCTTGGACATACTTGTTAACCCGAAAGGCGAGACAGTGCTGCGCCTGTGTTGAATAAATTTGTGCAGATCTGTGTGCAGTGTGCAGTTTGATCGGCGGATAAGCGGGTATAATTACGTGCAAAACCCGTGATCAGACTACTTATCCGGCAGAGATTTTTAGGTCCTTTATGGTCAATGCACCTGTATCACGTGGCATAAGGCAGGGCAGTAACGAATTGCTGAGCCTGCCTCATTGACTTGAACTTTCGCATCCCCCGCTCCCTGACCCTGGTCGCCTCGTGAGATTGCTCGGCAAATCTCGGGCCGGGCACGGGGTGTGCGTGCGAGGGCCTGGGGGCACAGCGCAATTGCGTGGTCCCAAATAATGAGTATATAGTAGGGTAGGGTTTCCCGTGGCAAAAGCCGTTGCTGTGGCAATCTACAGACTGTAGATTTTCCGTGGCAGCGCGCATACTTCAATCACAATACCGTTGAGCCGGTTCAGCAATATCAGCCGGAAAAATAGTCAGTACCGCCAGCGAGACTGCCGCCATGCCCTATTTCGTCGACAGAGGCTGACCTTATGGAAGACAAACACAATGGACCCCGTTTTGAGGGCGCGCAACTCGTAGCGGGAGAGAAGGACGAGGCGATTGTCCACGACGCCAAATACCTGATTTCAATCCTACTCGTTTACGTCGCCAAGGGCGACGGGCACATTGACAGCACCGAGACTGATCGCATGATCGAGATTATCTCCAGGCGCTTTGATAGCTCCGGGGCCGAGGCAATGGGCTTGTTGTCCGATGCCGTGAGAACGTTCACCGATGGCGGCGACCTGGTCGGGAAGCTCGGTGAAATTAGCCTGGGGCTTACTGAAACTGAATGTAGCGATATTTTTGACATGTTGCTGGAAGTCGTCATGGCCGATGGCGAGTTGGCCGACGGTGAAATTCGCACGATAGAAGCCGCGGGCATGATCCTGGGACTCTCAGATGAAGCTATTCAGTTGGGAGTCGATTCGGCGCGTTAAAGCCCACCTTTACGGGTTGATTGTAGTGATTTGTGCCCTTAGCCGTATGAGGCCCAGAACGTCCGCTATCGGTAAAAGCAGACGTACAACCTGAAATGTATGAGTCATCATGCCTAGGAAATTCTCAAGCATCGCCCAGGAGGAACTGCTATGTTCATATACAGTCAGCACCCATTTTTTTATCAGCTACACCCGTCTGATTTATTATCAACGTATTATTAAACAAAAATTTTGGGTGTGAACATCCCATGAAATCCCTGTGGCATATGATGACCCAGTTTGATCACTGCTAGTTCGGCGCTAAAGTCCTGATTGTCAATTAGTACAACTTCAGTTTTATCTTCGTTACCGTTATAGACATAGCACATGGCATAAAAATCATCTTCACTTTTGGCATCTTTCTTGGCCACCATCAAGGGTTCGCCGGTAAATCGGTAGGGACCAAAATCATGAACTTCAACTTTACCGCTTAAGCGGTCTATTTTTTGTATTCCGGTAAAATAGGTTTTTGGCCCATTTACTGGATAGGCTGTGGTCAGGGCATAGCGATTTTCGGTCGTAGAGCGGGTCCAGTCCCATTGCGGGAACTCGCCTAAAACAGCATCATTGATACGCTCCGAATAGGCGGTTCCTTTGCGTAAATTAACAATGAAACGAGTATAGTGCCCGCCACCTGCTTTGAAGTCGACATTGGGGTCAAAAATATTCATCGATTCCAGTTTGTGTGTTGGGGTACCGTAGGCGTCTTCCTGGGTTTGAATAATGTCAAAGTGAACGTCGCCATTTTTTTCATAGGCGTTGCCAAAGTGTAGTGAGGCAAGTGGCTCGATTTCAATTTCGTCCACCAGTTTGAGGGTATGAAGATCGATGATTATGATCTTATTAGTCAAACTGTTATCAAAGCCCATCATATCGGCAATGGAGCCGCCAAATAGCATTTTCAAGATGTTTCCACTTATTGCCACGGATGACTGGATAAAAATCGCGTAGTTTTCTGTAAGGGCAAAATCGTGTAATAGCGGCATATGGTCCAGCGAAAAAGTCGCTCGATCTACCATCTTTCCACTGGGTGAAATTTTGTAGAAGTCAAAACCAGGCTTGGGCCCGAACTTCATGCCGAAGTTATAGTAATAGCCGGTTTTGGGGTTCTTCTTGCCGTGGGCACTGAAGGTATTAGATTTTCCCAAGCTGTCGTGGTAGTTGTATTCGCCTTCGGTATCCAGGGTCTTGGGATCCACCGCAAAAGGGCGCCCGCCTTCGCAGAGGGCCAGGAATTTTCCGCCATGCATTATCAGCCCGGTGTTGGCGGGATTTGCTGGCATGGAAAAGCGTCTTAAAACACTGCCCTTGGGCGCTCCACCAAAACCGCGGTAGAGAAGTTTGCCTGCTGCTGTCTCGTCAACGTACTTGGGCGTGCGGACGAATTTATTGGTGAAGTGAACTTTGCCGTCCACGAAGGTGGTGCGGGCGATCATACCGTCGCCATCGAACCAGTGTAAGAATTCTTGATCGCCAAGCTTTAGTCGTCCAGGGCCATTGCGGTAAAAGGAACCGCTCAAGTCAGCGGGTACGGTGCCGACAATATCGTCCACCCAGTAATCAAATTCACCTTCCTGGGCCTCAAAGTTACCTTTGATGGTCGGAGTTGACTGCTTGCTATCGATATTAACTGCAATATTCATAAACGGCTCGGTAGTCGGAATTGAAATTAAAGCTCAAGCACCCTATGTTGGGAGTCACCCCATAAAAAGTCAACCTTGACTGTTTTATGGGTAAAGCACCTCTAAACGCCAAAAATACACCAGACCGTTCTGTGATCTCGCTCGCTGGGCATCCAACAGGCGGGTAGAATGGCTCGATAGTAGCGATTAAGTGCATGGGGGAGTTGTTGCCCCCTCCATATCAAGTGAGTCCAACTATGTCCTCTGAAAAACCAACTTTACATCAGTTCCAGGTTTCACCATTCGCCGCTAAAGTACGCAGGGTAATGTATTACAAAGGAATCGATTTTGATGTCGTTAATTACGGATTAACGGGGGCCGGGAAAATAAAAAAATTAAACCCGCGTGGCAAGGCGCCCTTTTTAGAGCATAGAGGCGAAATTATTCCCGATAGCACTGACATTATTTCCTATCTTGAAAAACACTATATTGATAAACCTGTTATTCCATCTGATCCTATTTTCAAAGCTCAAACCCATATACTGGAAGACTGGGCGGATGAAAGTCTCTATTTCTATGATTTGACCATGCGAAGTTGGCCCAATAATGCGCAGTCTCTGGCCGATGATTTGTTGTTGGAAGACAGCGGCTTGATGGAAAAAATATTTCGCGCCATCATTCCCAAGGCTATTGCCAAGCAGGCGAGTTCACAAGGTGTGGGCCGTAAAGAGCATAGCGCAGTCTGTGATGAGGTTGGCGAACACTTTAATGCTATCAATGTTCTGGTTAGTAATAATGACTGGCTGGTCGGTGAGCAGTTGAGTATTGCTGATATTAGCGTTGTCAGCATGTGCACTGTGTTGGAGAGGGCCGAAGAGGCACGAGCGATGATGGAAAAGTTGCCACAGTTGATGGCATGGCGTGAACGCGTCGATAACAAGACATTACCTGCAAATACGCCCGCCAATCAAAAGGCCCTGGTTTAATTTCAGTGCGCGTTGAGAAGGTAAGGTGGTAATCGATTAAATCGTTCAGCCGCTATTGAGCAAAGCTCCCTGCGCGCTCTATCTACTGAACCACCACGAAGCCGAGAAACTCATGGTTGGGATTCCTGGATTCGCCACCCAGGTACCAGGCGTAGGATCCCTCGATCAATACCTGTGGCTGCTGGCAATAATACTGCGCACCCATCCCCCGGGTCGGTTGGTTGCTGCTATGGGATATCTCACCCCTGACCTTGACAAGAATCATGCTTGATATAGTATATATAATATAGTTACAGCTATAATTTATACAGCATTGTGAGAGGTCAGCTTCTTGGCTGGGGTCTAGCGCAGCATTGCGCCACATTATGAAATAGTCCTCTGCAGCACGCGACCTGCTGTTGTCCTGCTACGAGTTTAATAAAAAATGTGAGGGTCAAATCGTGCGACTACCATTCCATAAGCTGATTTTGAGTGGACTGGTCGGTCTTGGAGCGACATTCCATGCCACTGCCCAAGGCAAGACATCCCTGGTACTGGAGGAAATTATCGTCACGGCGCAGAAACGCGTCGAGTCGTTGGAAGATACTCCTATCACTATCAATGTGGTTACCGGAGAGACGCTCGGTGAGTATGGCGGCTTCAGCCTCAGTGACCTTTCTGACCTGGCTGCCGGCCTTTCCATCAGTGGTACGAATTTCGATACGGATATCGCGACACGGGGCCTGGGCACCAACCTTACCGCCCCTGTCTCGCCGCGCGTGACGACCTACATGGACGGAACTTTTATCGCTCAATCGAGAAACCTGTTTAGCGGCCTGTTCGACCTGCAACAACTGGAGCTGTTGCGCGGCCCTCAGGGAACCCTCTATGGCAAGAGCTCTCCTGCTGGCGCGATAACAATACGCTCCGCCAACCCGAACCTGGAGAAGATGGACGGATTCATCCGGCAGACCTTCAACGACCAGGATGGATCAAATACACAGGTCGCGGTATCACTGCCGCTCATCAAGAATAAACTGGGAATGCGTGTTTCTGGGCTGTATGACAACAATGAGAACAGTGATGTCTATAACCGCACTCTGGACAAGGATGCAGAGACAAAAACTAAAGCCTATCGTGTTGTCATGCTGTGGGAACCCACGAACAATTTCGATGCACGCCTGTCCTGGCACCATATCAAGGATGATGCAGATGCCGATCCCGTTGTCGAGGGACAGGGTCTCGATTTTGATGACCGGATCGCGTTGGCGGAGTTTGATTCCAGCTACAAGAACAAGGCCAAATTCCTGATTCTGGAGAGCAACTACACGTTCGCCAACGACTGGGTGGCTACGTTCTCTTATAGCTACCAGGACGCTAGCATTGATCGCTATTTCGATCAGGATGCCACGGCGGTGCAAGCAAGGGAGCAATATGTGCCTTCGCCCACCGAGAACAACATCTATGAAATGCGCCTGGCGTCACAGGGCAATGACATCTGGGACTGGACTGTGGGTGCATACTACGGAGATGCTGACTCCGATACCGGGGTAGAAGCCACTACCTATCTGTTCGACCCCCGTATTGAAGGAACCGTGGTACGTGCCGACACCAGCTCGAATGCGTCACTGACCTCGGAAGACTGGGCACTGTTTTCGCACAACTCGATAAACGTAGGCGAGAATGGGACGTTGACCGTTGGCCTGCGTTACAACGACGCGAAACGCGACGCGAAACAACCGTTCCTCACAAATGCCTATCTGCTTACTGACATGGGGGAAGTGCTGGTCCGCTCGAGCGAAACAGACGGTGTTCTGCCGGAGGCACAAAGCCTCTCAGACGATGCCATCACCGGATCGCTCAAGTACCAGCATGACCTCAATGACGACTTAATGGCCTATGCGGCTTTCGATACCGGTTGGCGGGATGGCTCAGCCAATATCGCCGGCAATCCACAGCCGCCTGTATTCGGCGCCTTCGATTCAGAGGACAGTTATAACCTGGAACTCGGTTTCAAGTGGCAGCTGTGGGACGGTAGGGGCATGTTTAACTTCGCTGCCTATTACCAACTTTACGATCAGTTCCAGTACCAGGCCGCGGGTGTGTCATACAGGGATGGGGATGGGGATGGCACCGTCTCCCTGGCTGATCCAGTGGTGAATGTAGATGAGGCTGAATCCTACGGTTTCGACAGCGATTTCGCGGTACTGATCAGTGAGCATTGGAACCTGACAACCTCCCTAAGCTACAACCAGACTGAGCTAACAGACGCCAAGGATGTGCCCTGTACCAGCGGAGAAACCATTGGTGAGGAAGGGTTTTCGTTCAATACCTGTGACCTGACCGGCGAGCGAGCCGGCGGACTGCCAGAGTGGTCGGCCAATATTGCCTCAGAATACTGGGGTGGTGTCGAAAGTATTTCCAGTGAGTGGTACCTGCGCGGCTTGCTCAACGCGGAGAGTGAATACTATTCACCCACCTTCCGTGAAGACCTGGACAGCTATGTCACCCTGGATCTTTACCTGGGCCTGCGATCTGTCGATAGGGCCTGGGATGTTAACGTCTGGGTAAAAAATATTGCCGATGAAAGCGCTAAGTTGAAGGACAGATCGCTGCCTGATATACCCGACTACGAGAGCGATGTCATGATGTCGTCGCCCTATGTCGAGATCAGGCGGCAGCTTGCCCCGCGCACGCTAGGCGTCACGTTCAACTATAACTTTGATCTGTGAGGGCGGGCTACTGACGACGGTCAAATCGACATTGACGAGTAACCCATTGAAATTGGTAGACTTGCGAAACAAACCTAACGCCAGAGACACCAATAATGTGGCCTCAAGCCATCTCTTCAAGTTAACCTGTCGGCAAGTCATCCACCCCGAGGCCTTGCAGGGACTACCTCGGCAATCACGCCATTCATATGGGACATACCCGAACCGGGCTCAATAGATCCCGGGCCATCTGGCATGATGATATTGACGTTGGACCCTCCCGTGTTCCGGGCGACGCTGAGTCCGATGGCCTGCTGATGACCCCAGCCGTGGGGAACTGAAATCGTTCCCGGCAACATGTCTTCATCCAGTTTTACAGGCACTTCAACGAACTTGGCACCCACGCTGACTCGCGCCATATCACCAGTAGACAAGTTTCTCGATTGCGCATCCAGGGGATGAATATAGAGATAATTGGTATTACGTTCGCCTTTCACAAATGCCTCAACATTGTGTGCCCAACTATTATGGGTATAACGCTCCCGCTTCTGTATCAGTTTCAATGCCCGGGCATTCCGCCGCTCGACTTCAAATACCTCGTCCAGACCCTTCGCTCGTTCAACCAGGTCCCGTGGAGCCAGCTCGACTTTACCGGACGGTGTATTAACCCTTTTACCAAGAAAGTCGCCCGGCTGGTTTGTCTCCAGCAGAATACCGTCAGGGTGCTTGCGTAATTTCCGCAAACCACCCAGTCGTCCGGAAATCGTCAGCAGAGAAATAAAAAGTCGATCCAACGATGTTCGCCCACCCAGGATTGGTATTTTACTTATTGCCTCAGCCGCATTACTAAACAACTGAAATATTCTTGATCCTGCTATCGGCCTCCCCGCCGCGCGACATAACTGACGGAAGATCAAGCCTTCGTCTCTGGATTCGCCCGCCGGAGAAAGCATGGCCTCGGTATAGGTAAAGCTTCGAATAGGCATAAGCCCCATAAAGGTAAAAAAGTAAAACGGTATGTCAGCCCGCTCCAGACTATGTAGGCCAGGTAGAATGTAATCCGCATACTCGGCGGTTTCGTTGCGCACTATATCGATACATACCAGGATTTCCAGGTCCTCGAATGCACTGGCCAGGCGCTCACTACCGGCGCAGGTCAACAGGGGGTTCCCCGCCATATTAAACATGGCACGTACCTTACCGGGCCCGGGCGCCAGGATTTCATCTGCCATAATACCGGCGGGAATTGTGCTGTTGACGTAGGGAATATCGTTGATGCGAGACCGCGGTGCCTCACCGGCAGGGGGCGGAGACGGAAATACGCCTTTACCTGCCAGTACACCTCCCTTTTTATCAAGATTTCCCGTGATTGCGTTAATTGACTCCTGCAACCAATATGCCATTAGCCCGTGGCTACCCTGATTCACCCCGGTAGAAGAGTAGATCGCAGCCCCGTCGGCAGCCTGGTAGTCATCTACCATTTCCATAAGCCTTGAAGCTGGAATTTTTGTCACCTCAGCAACCCGTTCCGGGGTCCAAGGCTTGGAAACCTCCACGAGCGCTTCATAACCATTCATATACCGCTGTACACGCTCTGTATCCACCGCACCCCGGCGGATCACCTCATGTAGAAAACCCAACAGGAAAAAGACATCGGTATCCGGGCGAATCGGAACATGTTCTCCAAGCCGCTTGGCGGACTCGGTATATCGAGGGTTGACCCAATAGACCTTACCCCCTCTGCCCTCGATTTCCTTGAGCCTCTCCATCGGGTGAGGCAGGGTGATAAAGCTCATCTTTGAAATAACGGGGTTGCTACCAATTACAATCAAAAGGCGCGTGTGATCAATATCTGGAAAGACCTGATCATGAGGACTACCAAACAGGCGCTCTCCCCCGGCAAACTTATTGGCGCAATCCTGGGTGCCTGGCGTAAACAATTTGTCGGCCCCGAAAGCCTTGAGAAAAAATGTCATCATGGTCGTCGGCCACAGACTGAAGCCGATCGGGTTACCCATGTAGGCCGCTATTGATTCTCCTCCATGCTGTTGCTGAATCGATTTGAGTTTTCCGCCAATTTCTTCAAGAGCCTGGTCCCAACTGACGGGGATGAACTGCCCGTTTACTTTTTTCAAGGGCTGCTCCAGACGATCAGGATTGTGTACAAACTCGCCCATTTTCAGCCCCTTGATACAGGCATAGCCTTTACTCGCTACATGCTCCTTGTTCGGCTCGATACTAACAATCCGGTTATCCAGGGTGCTTACTACGAGACCGCACTGCGCTTCACAAATCCGACAGATAGTTTTTCCGCGCTTCACGGCAGTCACTTTCACTATGCCTCCTGTTTAATCCCGACCCAAGCCCAGGGGTTCCGCCTGGGGGGCCTCCTCGATAGCATCGGCCGGCGTTGTAGTGTGTCCGGAAGAAGATAGCAACTAAGCTGCTGAAATTCGCTTGTGTTAGGCATATTCGTGTTCCATTACTCTATTTGGTGAGCCAAGTCCTTCAGGTGTAATTGGGCTTGTAGGTACTGATTGGTCGATCGAGCTCTTGGGCGAGTTAACTTGACCGAGCCCCCAGTACCGTCAAAGGTCAAAGCGTTTGCAGTAGTTTGCAAACAGCGGACCATGTTGCTGCTGGCTTAAACCGAATTTTTCCAGTGTGTAGTGATGTTCGCCATGTTTGTCTCGCGGCCGATTATTCAAATAGTCCTGCATGGCCAGACGCACTTTATCACTAAAATCGAAATCAAAGTGGGCATAGAGCTTTTCGATCACCTTAATCGGGTCAGAAACAATATCGTTAAACTGCACATCAAAAAACCGACTATCTTCATCAGCCATAGCCGCCCGCTGCGCCATTCCCAACCTTAGCATTTCAGAAAAATAATCAACTTCAGCCTGAGCGGTTGCGACCGGATCAATGGTGTCGCTAAAGGCGCTATGCAATGTACAGGATAGACTGGAGATGGAACCCAGGACATCCATCGGCGCTCTATGGGTCTGCACAATAGCGGCGTCGGGATACTGCTGTATCAACGTGTCAAGATAAGCTAGATGCGGAGGCGTTTTTAACACCCAGCGCCGCTCCATATAATCCACCTGCATGTGTTGTAAAAACTGCTGATGCCACTGATAAGCGGCAGTCATATCCTGCTTCAAAGTCCAGTGCCGGTACTCGGGAATATGGAAACTAACGCCAAACTGATCGGAAATAAAGTGCGGTGCGAGCAAGGCTACACACTCCTGTGGCAACGTCGCCCCCATAGCGTGAATCGATTGAAATCCCGGCGCCAACAATTCCATTTTGGCAACACTTTTTTCAACTTCAGCAATCCGTGGGTCAGTGTGAAAAGTCTGGCGTTGCGCTGGAGGGATCGGTTGTGCGACTTCCCAGGTACTGGGCGAGCGGTGGGCAGGATCCTGCGCCAGTAATTCATACAGAATCGTGGTACCGGTCCGCGGCAGGCCCACCACAAACAGAGGGCGTGTAATTTGTTGCAGGGCGATTTCTGGCCGCTGTTTCCTATACTCAGTCAGGCGCAACCTCAGTTTGAGGTTATCAAGCAACATACCGTAAACCGCAAAGCGCCCCAGCTGTGAAAGCCTGGCCTCCATCTCAAGGGATTGGGCGAGCTTTTCCAGTGCCGGAGTAAAACTCTCATCACCAAAGTCGTTTAGCCCGGTCTGTTTCTTTGCCTGTCGAATTATTGTATCCGTGGGCAGTAATGGTGGCTTTTCGATGCCCAGTTTTTTCAGCCCACGACCCAAACGATTGATGAGCTTTATGGCCACCGGTTGATCAGGAGAAGGATATTGCATATGGGTTTCTTTCTAACAGTCGTGATGGTATCGACAAGTTAACTCCTCCAGACCCAGGAAATCTAGCCCCTGGCCTCAGGTAACCGCCCTGCCCCATGCGCTGAACGTAATTATCCTCGGAACAGAATCTGCGAGTGTGCTTGTCCGTCCAGGCCGATGACGGTACGATCCAGTTTTCAATTTCTCCTCTCTCAGGATCGTCTCAACAATGATAAAAGTCTGGGCCATTCGCCTCTCCGTAGCCCTCAACCTGCTGGCTGTTATTGCTGCACTGGCAATGTGGTCAAACTCCTCCAGCCTAATACTCGGGTTCCTGGAGAAAAATCACGCCCGAAAAGTCAGTTTCTTCGAAACCTTTCCCATAAATAGCAACGACGTAGTCTTTCTCGGAGACAGCATCACACAAGGGGGCGAATGGGCCGAACTGTTTCCAGACCTGACGTTAAAAAACAGGGGAATCGGCGGCGATACTACAACCGGTATCCTAGCGCGCCTACACCAGGTAACCAATGGTCAACCCTCTGCGCTGTACATCAAAATTGGCACCAACGACCTGACGCACGGCCCCGATCAGCGCGACACCAGCTACCTGCAATACAGGAAAATTATTGCAAGAGTGCAGAAGGAATCGCCGTCTACGCGCATCTATCTGCAAAGCGTTTTGCCCCGTGCGGCGGATTACAGAGCACAAGTAGAGGCGTTCAACATTGAGATTGAGCGCCTGGCAACAGAAATGGGCGTCACCTATATCGACCTGTATACCCATTTCCTGGACCCCGATGGTTCTATCGCCGACGAGTTCAGCAATGACGAACTACACCTGAACGGTCAGGGCTATCTATTGTGGCAATCACTGCTGGGGCCCTACCTTATGCCGGAGAGAGGGGCGACACTGATAGACCGGAGTCGGGATCCTAATGCGCAGCCAGTGGGTATTGAAGCTGGCTAATGGCCAGGTCAAGACCGCCCTCATCCCCAGCGAGTTCCTTTTCAATCCAATGCACGAACGATTCCTCATGCGTGACCATTGATCGAAGAATTTCCTGGTCCTCGACTGGCCCCGCATCGGCTATTTCCTGAAACCGAGCCACAAACTGATCAATCAGAGGTTTAAGTGCAGTAAGAAACTCTACCCAACTACTCCCCTCATAGAGTGCCACGAATCCCTCAACTTGCTCTCTGGCTTCATCATTCTCTACAAATTCCATATCATACTTTTGCAGAAATGGTCTGAGGCGAACCTTAGTCTCAGTTTCCAGCTGTAAAAATGTGCCAAAATGGTATTTCTCCCGTTCATTCCTGGCATTAGCGGCCAAGGCTAGAAACGCTTGCTCACCAAGTACTTCACTTTGATAAAGCTCGTTGATACATGCGGGATACTCGAGATCATTCATAATCTTTCCTTCTCTGATAAAACCTGACTAGAGCTTAGTCGAAAACGAATAGTATCACTCCCCCTGAATCACCCTCCAGCCAACACCAACCCACTACCTCTCCCCCGGACTGCCCCAGGTTCGTCGGGTGTTAGTGGGCAAAGTTTCCTTTGGGGGGGTACTCCCACTTTGGCTGGGAACTATGCTCAATATCCGCCCGTGAAATTTTTGGGGATTTCGATAAAGGCGTGACCAATCTTCGACAATTACTGGCGAGAAGCTATCGAGAGCTTGCCAGGAAGTTGCTGTAGACAGCCGGCGGCGATCGGTGGCGCTTGTAGGTATGTAATCCGGTATTGCCTTGCAGGAAGATTCAACTTGGCAGAACGGTTCTGGGAGCGTGATGGCCAGCCGTACGTCACTATCGCAAGTGGCATAGGTGGGTTTTACGCGCTTTACAGTGGTGACGAGCGCCTGCAAAACATTCCGACCGGAGGCTCTCTATGGACTTTCGCATTGTTTCGGGACAAAAAGTAAACCCGAGCCAGTGTAAATCAGGTATAAACACCAACCAGGGCTTTCATGAACGCGATAGCAAGGCCACACCCAGCGAGAACATCCGCCGCCATGCGCGGTGAGGTCATAGCCGTAATCACCCTCGCCTTCGCAGCAATGCTGGCGCCAGAGGCTACCGCTGATCCGGCGGCAACCTCCACCACCGAGGCCCTGTACAAAAAGGGCACGACCTCATTCCGCAAACGCTGCGCACGATGCCATGGCGTAAATATGATAAACCCCGGGGTTGGCGTTTTCGACCTGCGAACCTTTCCTCCAAACGACAAAGCGCGCTTCGTTATGCCACTGCCCTGCTTCATTAATTAAACGCACTGACCCTAAGATCACGGTAATACTCACCCCGAATAAGGTGCCTGCCACAATTGCAAGGATTCTGAACAGCAGCTTGAACTGTCACAAATTGCCGAGCCTGCCACATGGACTTGTAGCGCCGTCTCGGAACTTCGGTCCGGAAAACTGCTTTGTTTTCTTCCATTTACTGTAACTGAGCACCCAAATCGGCCCACACCAGGGTCAATTTGGGATGCAAATCAACAATCTAGTCGTCTACGTAGTCAGTCAGCCGATTGTCATACACTAATTGGAAGTAGTCCCGACAGGTATCTTCATCGGCAAAAGCCGGATGCTGATAGAACCCCCAGCCACCATCTTCACACTGCTCAGCGCCTTCCGACAACTCCATGGTATCGGTGGCGGCAGCCTTTACTTCCTCCAACTCATAGGGAAGGTCCACCAACTGCTTGTCGGAAAATAGTTTGGTCATATCTGAATAGTGCGCAGAGGTGGGATTGAGCGACTGCGAGTAAGTGAGATTGCCCTTCGCCTTCAGGCCCTGATCGCCAAATTCCACCGCCATTACCCAACTGGCGCTGCTGCCGGTGATGGCCGGATAGCCCCCCGCCTCGGCGACGAGGTCCAGGGACATTTTGTTGAACACACCCTCCCACTCCTCGCCGCCGTGCCAGGGTATGACGTCTTCATTTTTTGTCACCGACTGGATATCACCCAGTCTGGCGTCCAGCGCGATACCCGCATCGCTCAGCACCTGTACCGCTATGGCCAGTGATTGCAGGGCGACAGGATTATCCTGAGTCAGGCCCCTGGGTGTTCCTACAGGGTCATCGACCGAGAACGGTACCGTGTAGTTCAGCGATTCCGGCAGCAAGCGGGTATTCTCACCCTCATTTGCCGCACGCAGGAATTCACGGAACAGGTGTGAGCCACGACTGTCGAGGTTCGATGCGAGGTCCCAGTCGGCCAGTACCGGACAGGCCTCACTGATATCCACGGTTGCCCCTTCTACTTCGACTAAGGGATTATTTTCACACAGGCTTACCAGGTCATCACGCAATACCTGCCCGACGAAATGCTGGTTACTCAGCATCCTGTCCACTATGGAGTCGATGTCGAAAAGATTGCCGGGGAGGTCGTCGCTGCCCTCCTCCCGGGCCATGATCATGTGCAGACCAGAGCGCGTGCGCAGTGTTCGTTCGTCCTCTATATCCCCATAAACCATCAGCGCGCCCGTGACGGGTTCAGCGGGATTGGCCAGCCAGTACGTATCGTTGGAGTTGGTCACGTAATCGGTGCGAAAGAGGAATGGCATGTTGCCGGCGCCCACCAGCCCCGGTGCTGCTGAATCTTCGTCGGTACGCCACTCGCAGGCCTCTCCGTTGCCGGAGAACTCTTTGCCCAGGGGCCCTACGGCGGCAACACAGTCCACCAGTTGCTGGTCGCTGAAGTTTACCGTGGGGCTCGAGTCGATATAGAGCGTATCACCGTTGGAATCGGCAGCAATAATATTGGTACTGGGGCTAGCTGTGTATCTTGCAAATGCGTCTTTCAGCTCCCGCACTGTCTCGGCTCTCTGGTACGCCAGGGATGCGCCCTGCATCGTGCGCGCTCCCTCGTCAGCGATGCTCAAGGTATAGGCGTGATCATCGGGGCCCCAGGGGAAAATAACTGAGCCAAAGCCCACCATAGGGCCGTAGTGAGTGGAGTAGAACGTGTGACTCTCCTCGACCAGGCTGCCGTCCGCGGTTTTAACCTTGATGGTGACGGTGCTGGGCTCGATGGGACGGACTTCACCGTCGTACAGATAGCTGAAGGGATCTCCAGGGACGAGATCCAGCCGGTACCAGTTGAAGTGCAGGGACGCGGAGACTGTGTTGGTCCAGGCCACATCACCGTTGGTACCGAAACCGACATTGGCCCGGTTGTAGGCGTTAGCCCCCAGCATATTCATCACCCCGGGCATGATCTGGTGCATCATGGCAAAACGAAAAGTCAGATCGGGCCCCAGGTGCGGATTGGTATACAGCAGGCCGCTCTGATTAACGGTAAGGTCACGTCCAATCGCCACCCCGTTGCTGCCCTTGTCGTCCATGCTGGTCATATCCTCTACCATTGCCAGCAATTCCGCAGTGATCTCCGGTGGTGTATTCATCAACCCGGGGGCAGCGGCAGGAACTGCCACCGGTAACGCCTGCTGTGCGGCGGCAGGAGCCCTGTCGTTGCTGCTGATAGCCAGGGCCGGAACGGTGGGATACAGGAACCGGATAAAATTTGGCAGGAATGCCGGCAGCAAGTGGACCCGTCGTACATCCTCCAGCGACATCTGCTGAACCCACGCTGCACCCTGGCAGTCCGAGTCGGGCAGGTTGTCGATGCCTGTGTCGCGCAGGTAGCGGTTAAACCCCGCAGCATAGCCTGCAAACAAATCCTCCAGTTCCGGGTCGATTTCAGCATCGTAGATGCCGCTGGCTAGGAGATTGGCGTAAAAAAAGTCTGAATTACGGTTGCCGTCATCAGGCCCGAAGTACTCCGACAACTGCGCGCGAAGCGTGAGATTGTTGCGTGCGATTGCGCAGACATTGTCCTGCCCGGTGGAATAGCCGGTGCCGAAACCCACACTGCCCCAATCCTCGGCCACCACATGGGGAGCCCCGCCTTCAGTTCGGTACAAATCGACGTTGTACGCAACATCGCCGCCCTTTGTCGAACGGTTATCACTGGAATCACTACAGGCAACCAGCACAGCAACAGGCCGAGAAGCAGGGCAAGCGGACTCGCGTGGTATACCACATCACAGCTGAAGGCAGAGTGGCTCTGGGCCAATGGCTCGAAGAGGAAGGTAAGTCATTCAGTTTTGAGTATGAGGCCCTGCTGAAATTGACCCTGGGCGATATCAGCGACCCTGAACACCAGTGGGCGCACCTGGACCACCTGGCCCAACAAGCCCAACAGGATTGGGATCAGTTAGCCGACTGGTTCGCACTCTTTGCCCAGCAGGAAGAATCTGGCATCAGTGCCGATCGCAGAGCGCAGAATTTACTGGTGAACGGGTTTATCAAGGAGCTGCTGGAAGCACGCCTGCGCTGGTCGGGTTTTGCGCGTAAGTTTGAACAAAAGTTTGAAAAATGCCAATCCGAAGCCGAAAAGGATAAGCTGGTGGCGTTGTATTACCGTAAAATGATGGAGGAAAGTTGAGTTCCCCTCGGTCGGTCGCGGCCAAAGCCCGGGTAAATGCTTCAGGGTCAGCGCTTCGGGAACGCACATCGTCACCACTCACTGAGCGCACCTACCCAATCTCCCAGATAAAAAAACCACGATTCAACCCGACGTACTCGACGAACCCGACGCCAGATCATCTACACCAAGGCTTTACAGAGCATACATTGGCGTCGAGTACGTGAGGTTGGCCTGCCCCAGGTTGGCCGGGTTGATTGGGGTTTCTGGGAAAGGGATAGGTGGTGATTGTATAGGCTAGC
>CBDTVJ010000004.1:0-26763 GCA_965363655.1 uncultured Halieaceae bacterium
AACGGTAGCATTGAAACCTACCATATCAGTCCCGAGGAGTTTTCAATCCAGCGCCAGGACCTGGAAGGCCTTTCCGTCAACAGTGCTGCCGCCTCCGCCGCACTGATTCGCGGGGCCTTGTCCGGTGCCGAGGATGCGCCATCGCAAAAAGCTGCGGCTATCATCGCCCTCAATGCCGGTGCGACGATCTACGTCAGTGGTGTCGCTGCGACTTTGGCAGATGGCGTAGACATGGCGGAAGATGCACTGGCCAGCGGGCTGGCGGCACAGAAACTCAGTGAGTTTATCGATTTCACCCAACTGATGCGCGGGCAGGGTTGAGGCCATGGCAGTAACGCCACCCACCATCCTGCGCAAGATATTGGCGCGCAAGGCGCAAGAAATCGCTGAGCGTCGTGCGGCGAATTCCCTGGCCAGCCTGGAACAAAGTATGCAGGAACAGACTGCCCCGCGCGGTTTCAGTGCTGCACTGCAGCAGCGGGTAGGGGCGGGTGAGCCCGCAGTGATTGCCGAGGTCAAGAAAGCCTCCCCCAGCAAGGGTGTTATTCGCGAGGATTTCCAACCTGCGCAAATCGCAGGCAGTTATAGTGACGGTGGTGCCACTTGTCTCTCAGTACTCACCGACCAGGATTTTTTCCAGGGTAGCGATGCCTATCTGCAGCAAGCGCGTGCGGCCTGCGAGCTGCCCGTGCTGCGTAAGGACTTTACCGTTGACTCCTACCAGGTGGTTGAAGCCAGGGCCATCGGCGCCGATGCAATTCTGCTGATCGTCGCCGCACTGGAGGATAGCCAGATGCATGAGCTGGCGCAGACTGCCGCGGAAGTTGGCGTCGACGTTCTGGTTGAGGTGCATGATAGGGCTGAACTTGAGCGCGCACTGGAACTATCCACCCCTCTGATCGGCATCAACAACCGGAATTTGCACACGTTTGAAACGCGTCTTGAGACCACTCTGGACCTGTTGTCACATATTCCGGCAGATCGCCTGGTGGTGACTGAGAGCGGGATTCATACGCTGGAAGATGTGGCGTTGATGCGCGCTGCTAATGTGCAGTCGTTTCTGGTGGGTGAGGCGTTTATGCGGGCTGAGGAGCCTGGGCGGAAATTGCGCGAGTTGTTTTTTTAGGCCCCTGCCCCCCTGCCGCCTCGAAGCAAAAAAGCAGAGTACCGCGTAACCCCGGCGGAGTTAAAAGCTAACGAGTCCCGAAAACCACCATAGTCTTACCGGAAACCGCAACCAGTCCATCCTGCTCCAGGTTTTTAAGCACACGCCCCGCCATCTCCCTGGAACAGCCCACAATCTTACCCAGTTCCTGTCGGGTAATCTTGATCTGCATGCCATCCGGGTGGGTCATCGCATCGGGTTCCTTGCACAGGTCCAACAGGGTGTGGGCAATGCGTCCGGAGACATCTACGAAGGCCAGGTCACTGAGCTTGCGCGTGGTCTGGCGCAGGCGGGCACCCAACTGGCGGGATACCGCGAACAGGATGTCGGGAAACTGGTTGCGTATCTGGAGAAAGCGCTCGTAGGAGATCTCGGCCACCTCACACTGCGTCTTGGCTACAACCATGGCGCTACGCACAGGGGGTTCGTGGTCGAAAAGACCCATTTCACCTACAAAGTCACCGGGATTGAGGTAGGCCACGACCAGCATGTGCCCGGGATCTGACTCGTCTTCCACCATCACCGAAACAGAACCATCGAGAATTAGGTAGAGTATATCGCCTGCATCTCCCTGCTTCAGTACGGTGCTCTTCGCCTTGTAGTCCTTGCGCTGGCAATGACGCAGGAAGTTTTCTACATTGGGTAGAGTCTGGACAATTTGCGGCTTGAGCAAGGTTTGTACTCCCTAATTTTAGTTTTAGTTTTAATGGTAGTCGTGGTCTTTCCCTGCAGGATTCTAACCCGATCCTGCCCTAAGTAAAATGTAACTTGTTGTGCTAAGCTGCTCCGCCTTTTTTGCAACAGGAATACAATCTCGATGAAAGCGACGGTCAAATGGACAGACGGTGCCATGTTTGTCGGTGAATCCGGCAGTGGGCATACGGTGGTGATGGACGGGCCGGAAGACCTGGGCGGACGCAACCTCGGTGCCCGGCCCATGGAAATGTTGCTGCTGGGTACGGGTGGCTGTTCAATCTACGATGTGCTGAGTATGTTGAAGAAATCCCGCCAGCAGGTAGTGGATTGTCGTGTGGAAATGGAAGCGGAGCGGGCCGATGCTGTCCCGGCTGTCTTTACCCGTATCAATTTACACTTTGTGGTGATCGGGGTGGGCCTCAAGGAAAATCACGTCAAGCGCGCGGTGGAGTTGTCCGCCGAAAAATACTGTTCGGCATCGATTATGCTGGGCGCGGCCGGCGTGCAAATTACGCACAGCTTCGAGATGGTGGAGTTCGATCCCAAGGCCTGATCAGGCCGGGGTTGGCGGCGTGTCGCTGTTGGCCCGCTCAGATGCGATAACTGGTGCTGGTCATTACCTTTGAGACGCCGCTCATGGCATCTTTCACCGGTGCGGGAAAGTCGGTGCCTCCCGCTTCCAGTGCATTTTCCCCGTGGCGTTGTTCGTCTTCCAGCATCTGCTGCAAGATCAGTTGTGACTTGCGGTCCTCTTCAGGGAGTTGCTGCAGGTGCTCCTTCAGGTGCGCACAGACCCGCTCCTCTGTGGCGGCCACAAAGCCCAGGCTGACCTTGTCACCGATGGCGCCGGCGATCGCCCCCAGGGCGAATGACATGCCGTACCACGCCGGGTTCAAGTAGCTGGTGTGGCTGTCCAGTTCACGCAGACGCTCCTCACACCACACCAGGTGATCCACTTCTTCCTGCGCAGCCTGCTGCATTTCCTCGCGTACAGTCGGTAGTTTGGCAGTCAGGGCCTGACCCTGGTAGAGGGCCTGGGCACAGACTTCGCCGGTGTGGTTCACGCGCATTAATCCCGCTACATGCTTACGTTCGGCTTGGGATAATTCGGTATCACTGTGCCCGTCCGAGGGGGAGGGGCGGCCGGCGTGATTGCCGCGGCTGGTGATGGTCTTCATCACCGAGTCCGCTTCGGTAATCAGCTTGTCCAGCAGTGAGAGATGTCGTTTACGCATAGTGGGTTCCAGACCGGTTCCTTGCCCTAATTATAGCGCGCTATGGCTCGCCAACCAATGTCCCTGCGCAGGGTGACGCCCTCCCAGGTGATCTTGTCTGCGCCCTTGTAACAGGCTTTTTGTGCGGCGGCGATATCCTCACCCAGTGCGGTGACACACAGCACCCTGCCGCCATTGGTGACCACCGTGTCGCCCTCGCGCGCAGTGCCGGCATGGAATACCTTGATGCCGTCATCCTGCTCTGCGTCCAGGCCCTCGATGGGAGTACCCTTGCTGTAGTCACCCGGGTAGCCGCCTGCGGCCAGTACTACACCGATGGCGCAGCGCGGGTCCCAAACGGCCTCGGCCTGATCCAGTGTGCCGTCCAGGGCACTGTCACACAATGCCACCAGGTCTGATTGCAGGCGCACCATGATCGGTTGGGTTTCGGGATCACCGAAGCGACAGTTGTATTCGATGACCCTGGGCTCGCCGTCGGCGTTGATCATCAGGCCGGCATACAAAAAGCCCGTGTAGTCGTTGCCCTCTGCTGCCATGCCTGCAACGGTGGGCTGGATAACCTGCTCCATAATGCGCTTGTTCACTATCGCATCGACCACCGGCGCCGGGGAGTAGGCGCCCATGCCGCCGGTATTGGGGCCGGTATCGCCTTCACCGATGCGTTTGTGATCCTGGCTGGTGGCCATGGGCAGGATGTTCTTGCCGTCCACCATGACGATAAAGCTGGCTTCCTCACCTTCGAGGAACTCCTCGATCACCACACGGCACCCGGCCTCGCCAAAGGCATTGCCGGAGAGCATATCGGTAACGGCTTCTTCTGCCTGCTGCAGGGTTTCGGCGACGATAACCCCTTTGCCCGCAGCCAGGCCATCGGCCTTGACCACAATGGGAGCACCCTGCTCACGCAGGTAGGCCAGGGCCGGTTCCAGTTCGGTAAAGTTGCCATAGGCGGCGGTGGGAATGCCATGGCGTTGCAGGAAATCCTTGGTGAAGGCCTTGGAGCCTTCCAGCTGGGCGGCGCCTTTATCCGGCCCGAAGCAGCGCAGGTCGCGCGCCTGGAAGTAATCGACCACGCCCTCGACCAGTGGTGCTTCCGGGCCGACAATAGTCAGGCCTACATCGTTTTGCATGGCGAAGTCGGCCAGCGCGCCAAAATCCATGACGTCTATCGCCACATTTCTGAGGCCCTCTTCCAGCGCCGTGCCGGCGTTGCCTGGAGCAACGTAAACCGTACCCACATGCGGGGATTGTGCTGCTTTCCATGCCAGTGCGTGTTCACGCCCGCCACCGCCGATCACTAGAACATTCATGTCGATTTCGTACTTCCTGAATAGGGTGCCTGAAACTGGATTGTGGATTTAGTGCCTGAAGTGACGCATGCCGGTGAAGACCATGGCCATGCCATGTTCGTCGGCGGCGGTGATCACTTCTTCATCGCGGATGGAGCCACCGGGCTGGATAACCGCGGCGATGCCTGACTGGCCCGCATTGTCGATACCATCGCGGAAGGGAAAGAACGCGTCGGAAGCCATCACCGAGCCCTTGACCGGTAGCCCCGCGTGCTCCGCCTTGATGGCGGCGATGCGCGCCGAGTTGATACGGCTCATTTGCCCGGCACCCACGCCTACGGTCTGGCCATTGGCGGCGTAAACGATGGCGTTGGACTTGACGAATTTCGCTACTTTCCAGGCGAACAGCAGGTCCTGCATTTGCTGGTCGGTAGGTTGTATCTTGCTGACTACCTGCAGGTCGGCAGGGGTAATCATGCCCAGGTCACGATCCTGCACCAGCAGCCCGCCGTTGACGCGCTTGTAGTCCAGTGCGGGGCCAGGCGCGGACCATTCACCGCAGGCCAGCAGCCGCACATTCTTTTTACCCGCCACTGCTGCTGCTGCCTCGTCGCTGACACTGGGGGCGATGATGACTTCCACGAACTGCCGTTCAACGATAGCGGTGGCAGTCGCCGCATCCAGTTCCCGGTTAAAGGCGATGATGCCGCCAAAGGCTGATTCCGTGTCGGTGGCAAAAGCCAGGTCGTAGGCTGCAGCGATAGTCGCCGCTACAGCCACGCCGCAGGGGTTGGCATGCTTGACGATGACACAGGCCGGCGCGTCGAAATTCTTGACGCACTCCAGCGCGGCGTCGGTGTCGGCCACATTGTTATAGGACAGTTCCTTGCCCTGAATTTGCCTGGCGGTGGCGATTCCGGCCTCGGCAGGATTAGCTTCCACGTAGAAGGCTGCCTGCTGGTGTGGGTTCTCGCCGTAGCGCATTTCCTGCACTTTGTGGAACTGGGTATTAAAGGTGCGGGGAAAACTGTCTGAACCACCCGCAACGATCTTGCCGAAGTGGTTGGCAATCGCACCGTCATAGGCCGCGGTGTGCTCGTAGGCCTTGATGGCAAGGTTGAAGCGGGTTTCCAGGGAGGTGGCGCCATCATGTGCCTTCATTTCACCGAGTATTGCGTCGTAGTCCGAGGCATTTACCACTATGTTGACGAAACGGTGGTTCTTGGCCGCCGCCCGCACCATGGTGGGGCCGCCGATGTCGATATTCTCAATGGCGTCTTCCAGGCTGCAGTCCGGCTTGGCCACCGTGGCCTCGAAGGGATACAGGTTCACTACCACCATATCGATAGCGTCGATGCCGTGCTCGGCCATCACGCTGTCATCCTGTCCACGTCGGGCAAGAATGCCGCCGTGAACTTTGGGGTGCAGGGTCTTGACCCGCCCGTCCATCATTTCCGGAAAGCCGGTATAGTCCGCCACCTCGGTGACCTCCAGGCCGTTTTCCTGTAGCAGGCGGTAGGTGCCCCCGGTAGAGAGCAGTGCCACGCCCATATCCCGCAGGGCGCTGGCGAATTCCACGATACCTGTCTTGTCGGAGACGCTGAGCAGGGCGCGATTGACTTTGACGATATTAACTTCACTCATAGCGCTGCTTACCCCCGGTCCTTGTCAGAGATGAGCTTGTACTGCTTGAGCTTCTTGCGCAGCGTGCCCCGGTTCAGGCCCAGCATCAGGGATGCCTTGGTCTGGTTGTTGCGGGTGTAGGCCATGATCTCCTCCAGTAAGGGCGCTTCGATTTCTGCCAGCACCATCTGGTACACGTCGGTAGACATCTGGCCGTCCAGTTGGTCCAGGTAGCGGCGCACGGCCACTGAGACGGAATCCCGCAGACTGCCTGCCGGCTCGGCGCCGGACTCGGGGTCACTGATGGCGGCCGCTGTGTGATTTTCTTCGGGATGGAGGGGTTCAGCCCTGGTCATGCTGCAAGTACCTCATTGGTTGGTAGAGTAGAAATCTCGTTAATGTAATGTAGCTGTTCCCCGGGTAGCTCCAGGCGATTGAACAGCTGGCGATGTGCGCGGGCATCCGGGCGCATGCCCAGGTACCAGGCCACGTGTTTGCGTGCTATGCGCACACCCATCACGGGGCCATAAAATTCGTGTAGCTGCGCCACATGGCGGTGGAGAATTGCCAGCTGTTGCGCCAGTGTCGGTGCCGGTGGTGTGACGCCGGTTTGCAGGTGTGTGGCGATCTGGCCGCAGAGCCAGGGCTGGCCCTGGGCGGCTCGCCCGATCATGACGCCAGCCGCGCCGGTGTAGGCCATCACCTGTGCTGCAGCAACGGGAGTGTCTATATCACCATTGGCAAGCACCGGGAAATCGGTGGCGGCCACCACGGCGGCGATAGTGTCGTATTCGACCGGGCCAGTAAAAGCACAGTCCCGGGTGCGGCCATGAACCGCCAGCGCGGCAATGCCCGCATCCTCGGCGATCCTGGCGATGGTCACGGCGTTCCGGGCATGGGGCGCCGGCCCGGTACGAATCTTGAGAGTCACCGGCACGTCCACAGCCGTAACGACTGCCAGCAGGATCGATTGCACCAGTGGCTCATCTGCCAATAAGGCAGAGCCGGCCGCCTTGCGACAAACCTTCTTGGCCGGGCAGCCCATATTGATGTCAATGATCTGGGCGCCCTGCGCCACGTTGTAGCTGGCTGCGGCGGCCATCTGCAGGGGGTCATTCCCGGCAATCTGCACGGCACGGGGTTCGATCTCGGCATCGTGCCTGCTGCGCCATTGGGTTTTGCGAGAGTTTCGCAGCCGCGGGTTGCAGCTGATCATTTCGGAGACTACCAGGCCTGCCCCGAACTCGGCGCACAGGCGACGAAAGGGCAAATCGGTAACGCCTGCCATGGGTGCCAGGGCAACGCGATTGGGCAGCTTGTAAGGTCCGATCTGCAGCATGAATGGGTGTTCGGGAAAGTGGTGTCGAAAAGAGGCCGTATCATACTCGGTCACTGTGGTGCGGGGAAGAAATTCTGTGCAAAAAAACAGCAATATTTGCGCGGGGGCAAGTCTGGCCCGAACAGGCGCTATTGCTGCGGCAGCGTTCCCCGCAGGCAGACCCAGTCATCCTTCTCACCGACCACCTCCAGTGTGAGCCGGTCAGCGTAGTGTTGGCACAGTGCCGGGGCCTGGCTGTGGAGCAGGCCCGAGAGCAGCAGGGTGCCCCTCGGTCGTAAAAACTGCAGCAGGGTATCGGACAGTTCGAGCAGTGGGCCCGCCAGTATATTGGCGATGACCAGCTGCGCCTGGTTCGTCCAGGCCGGCAAGTCCACGTCTGGCGGCAGCGCCACCGGCAGCTTGCCAGGCTCGATGTTATTGCGGGCTGCATTATCCTGGCTGGCGGTAAGTGCCTGGGGGTCATTGTCCACCCCGAGGACCCGCCCCGCGCCCAACTTCAGGGCGGCGACCGCCAGGATGCCGGAGCCACAGCCATAGTCCACGACGGTATGACCCACCAGTTCCATGGCTTCCAGTTCGCGCAGGCACAGGGCGGTGGTCGGGTGGGTGCCCGTGCCAAAGGCCAGCCCGGGATCCAGCAGCAGATTTACTGCGTCCGGTTCCGGGGGTTCCAGCCAGCTCGGGCATACCCACAGCCGCCGCCCAAATTGCATGGGCTGGTAATGCTGCATCCACTCCCGTTCCCAGTCCTTGTCCTCGAGTATTTCCAGTCGCTGGTTGGCATGTGCCAGTAGCCGTTCGGGAAAGCCACGCAGCACTTCCTGCATATCGGCGTCTGCGGGATAGAGGCCGGTGAGGCGAGTCTGGGACCACAGGGGCGTCTCTCCTACCCCCGGTTCCAGTACCGGTTCATCGGCGTTGTCTTCCATGGTTACGGCGACTGCACCGGTGGCGAGCAGCAGGTTTTCGAGCTCTTCGATGGCGCCGGGATGTGTGTCCAGGCGCAGTTGCAACCAGCTCAATTGATCTGTCCCGCAGAGGGAGCGGGGATGAACTGAGCGCCCACTATCACCGCCACGTGAGTTAGGCGAGTATTCAACAGACCCTAGTCTTCCAGCTTGCTTTCGAGATAGTGAATGCTTACTCCACCCGCCATAAAGGCTGAGTCGCGAACCAGGTCACGGTGCAGTGGGGTGTTGGTGCGAATGCCTTCCACCACCAACTCATCGAGGGCCTGGCGCATTCTGGCCAGTGCCGTATCCCGGTCGTCGGCATAGGTGATGATCTTGGCAATCAGTGAATCGTAAAAGGGTGGCACGGTGTAGCCATCGTAGAGGTGTGAGTCGACCCGCACACCGAGGCCGCCTGGCGCATGAAATGTGGTTACCTTGCCCGGGCTGGGCAGGAAGTTCTGCGGGTCTTCCGCATTGATGCGGCACTCGAAAGAGTGGCCCCGGAAGGTCACGTCACTTTGCTGCATAGACAGCGGCATACCCGCAGCGATGCGCAGCTGTTCCCTGACGATATCGATGCCGGTAATCATCTCGGTGACGGGGTGCTCAACCTGTACCCGGGTATTCATCTCAATGAAGTAGAAGCCGCCATCCTCATAAAGGAACTCGAACGTTCCGGCACCCCGATAGCCGATTTCAATACAGGCCTTTATGCACGAATCGGCCACGGCCTCGCGCACCTCATCCGGGATGCCCGGCGCCGGAGCTTCCTCCAGTACTTTCTGGTGCCGGCGTTGCAGGGAGCAGTCCCGGTCGCCCAGGTGAACGGCGTTGCCCTGGCCGTCGGCCAGCACCTGGATTTCCACGTGCCGGGGCTTTTGCAGGAATTTTTCCAGGTACACCACCTCGGACCCAAAGGCGGCGGCCGCCTCGGATTGGGTTACCTGCACAGAGCTGATCAACACCGCCTCGTTGTGGACCACGCGCATTCCGCGGCCACCGCCGCCCGCGGCGGCTTTGACAATCACCGGGTAGCCAATCCGCCTGGCGATGTCCAGCGTGCGCTGCTCGTCGTCGTTCAGTGGTCCGTCGGAGCCCGGTACCGTGGGCACGCCGGCTTTTTTCATGGCCTGGATTGCCGATACCTTGTCACCCATCAGTCGGATAGTGTCCGCCGTTGGCCCGATAAAGATAAAACCACTTTTTTCCACCTGCTCGGCGAAATCAGCATTTTCCGCCAGGAATCCGTAGCCCGGATGGATGGCGCTGGCCTGGGTGACCTCGGCGGCGCTGATAATGGCGGGAACGTTGAGATAGCTCTCTGCAGAAGCCGGTGGACCAATGCACACCGCCTCGTCGGCCAGCAGTACGTGCTTGAGCTCCCGGTCCGCCTTGGAGTGCACGGCAACGGTCTGGATATCCAGTTCCTTGCAGGCCCGCAGCACGCGCAGTGCTATCTCACCGCGGTTGGCAATGAGAACCTTTTCCAATATGGGCATGTCTCGTTCCTCTGCTGGTCGCTGGCCTTGGCTTGCTTATACGATGGAGAACAGGGGCTGGTCGAACTCAACCGGTTCGCCGTTTTCAACCAGGATGGCTTCAATGGTGCCGGCCTTGTCGGCCTCGATCTGGTTCATCATCTTCATCGCCTCGACGATACAGACAACATCCCCGACCTTTACGGTCTGCCCGATCTCTACAAAGGATGGCGATGCGGGGGAGGGTGAGAGGTAAAAGGTGCCTACCATGGGCGAGTTCACCACGTGGCCACTGCTGGCGGCGGGTTCCGGGGCCGGAGCAGGCACTGCGGCCACCGGTGGCGGTGGTGCGGCATAGGCCGGGAGAGCCGACGCGGCCAGGGTCATGGCCTGGGCGCCGTTGCGACTGATGCGTACAGACTCCTCCCCCTCCTTGATTTCAATTTCATCAATGTTGGACTCTTCCAGCAATTCGATCAGTTTTTTTACTTTGCGAATGTCCATAATGTAGTCTCTTCGGTGAAGTTTATGGTTGTTCCAATTGATTGAGTGCGGCCAGTAAGCCCAACTCATAGCCCTGTGCACCCAGTCCACAAATCACCCCCTGGGCGAGATCAGAAAAATAGGAGTGCTGTCGAAAATCCTCCCGGGCGTGGGTGTTGGACAGGTGAATTTCGATAAAGGGGATAGCCACGGCGGCCAGCGCATCCCGCAGGGCTACGCTGGTGTGGGTGAAGGCGGCCGGATTGATCAGGATGAAGTTTACGCCCTCGTGGCGTGCGTCCTGGATGCGTTCCAACAACTCGTATTCCGCATTGCTTTGCATACACAGGAGGTGGTGGCCGCGGTCACGTGCCAGTTGTTCCAGCTTCTGGTTGATATCGACGAGAGTAGTGCTGCCATAAATGCCGGGCTCGCGCTCGCCCAACAGGTTCAGGTTGGGGCCGTGCAGAACAAGAATGGTCGCCATGCGGATGATTCTCCCGGGTTGGGCGCGAATTGCGAGAATTCTGGCGCAATTTTCGGGGACTGTCTACGCATTATGGTATTTTTTAGAATTTTAGCAACTTTTAGCAGCTGATTTGCAGAAGTTAGCCTGTTTTAGCCTACGGCCTAGCTACCCAGCCATAAACGCTATATCGGGGGTTGGAGCGGCACAAAAAACGTGAAATGCGGCTAAATTCCTAAAAATTACCGGCAACTTCGCTGTTCTTGCCAGAAACGGCCTGCAGCGCTTCAAGCACTGTCGATTTGGTCAGTATTTGGGGCAAAACCAGCGGATCCCGTGATGAATCAGCGGGGTACATCAGGTACAGGGGAATGCCCGTGCGTCCATGTCGTTCCAGTAAAGCGGCAATCGCGGCGTCCTGGTTGGTCCAGTCAGCCACCATGTACACCACGCCGTGCTCGGCAAAGGCCTGCGTTATCTCATCGGTGTGCAGTACGGCGGCCTCGTTGGCGAGACAGGTGATACACCAGTCGGCGGTCACATCCACAAATACGGGCTTCCCGCTGCTGCGCAGTGCTGCGGCTTCCTGGTCTGACCAGGCCACTTTTCCACCGGTGAGTTCCGCAGAACCCCCTCCGGTGGCATCCAGGCCGCGTATGGAACCCAGGCCAATGGCGATCACCAGGCAGGCCAGGGCCAGCCCCTTGCGCCAGTGACTGTGATTCCACAGCCACAGTCCCAGCGCCAGCATGACCGCTCCGGACAGTGCCGTAGCCATGGTGTTCACGCCGGTTTGCCGGCCTGCCACCCACAATAGCCATACGGCGGTAGCATAGAGAGGAAAGGCCAGGAATTGCTTGAGTGTTTCCATCCAGGCACCGGGCTTTGGCATCAGGGCGCGCGCGGCGCCGCTATAGCTGAACAACAACAGTGGCGCGGCCATGCCGGCACCCAGGGCGGCAAAGACCAGCAGGCCAATGTGAGCTGGTTGGCTGACGGCAAAGCCCAGGGCTGTGCCCATAAAGGGTGCGGTACAGGGGCTGGCGACCACCACCGCCAGCACGCCAGTGAAGAAGCTGCCACTGAGGCCGCCACGGCTGGCTAGCCCGCTGCCGGTATTCATCAGCTTGCTGCCCAGCTCCAGCACGCCAGACAGCGACAGGCCCATGGCAATGAACAGGTAGGCCAGGGCGATGACAAAGCCCGGGGACTGCAACTGGAAGCCCCAGCCGATAGCGCTACCGGCCTGCTGCAGGCCGATCAGCACCGCCGCCACCAGCACGAAGCTGGCGATGACACCGGCGGTATAGATCCAGCTGTGCAGGTGCCTGTCGTGATCTGTGCTGTTGGCAAAGCTCAGCACTTTCAGGGACAGGATGGGGAATACACAGGGCATGAGGTTGAGGATGGCGCCGCCCATAAACGCCAGAAGCAGCATGTACAGTAGTGAGCCCGCAGCCGGGGCAGCGGTTTTCAGCGGCAGCTGGGCCAGCGCTGGCTTGCCGGGGGCGGCTAGCGGTGTGGCGGTAGCGCTGTTGAAGTCCAGCGCAAAGAACTGCTTGTGGGGTGGATAGCACAGGCCCGCGTCTGCGCAGCCCTGGGAGGTAACAGTAAGAGTGGCGGCGCCTGCAGGCTTTCTTTGTGCCTGCAGGATGATATCCGCCTGCTGGTAATAAACCTGGACTTCGCCAAAGTATTCGTCGCTGCGTTCCAGGGCCGGGGGGAATTCGGTAGCCAGCTCAATGCTGCCCTCACTGTCCTCCAGTACGAAGTCAAAACGGTGCTGATAGAGGTAGTAATTGTCGGCGATTTGCCAGTAGAGACGTACCTGTTGTGCGTCGAGTATTTCAACTTCCAGTTGGTAGGCTTCTTCAACGGGCAGGAACTCCGGCCCCGCTGCATCACCCAGCATGCCCCTGCCAGGGCTCTCCAGGATCTGGGCGAAGCAGGTACTGGCAACAAGCAACAACAAACCCGCGAATAGCGCGCGCATAACAACTCCTGATTTTTGGCGGCGCTATTTTATATCCGCCTTGATGCCCGATTGTAGCAAGACTATAGTCAGCTGGCCCAATGGGCAGTATGAATGGCCATTGCAGTGGTATAATTGTCTGACGTTTTTCCCGGGAGATAGTTTCCCGGCTTGGAGTCCCAAAATTGAGCACAAAACGATTAGTTGCATTGGCGGCAGCAATGTTGTCCTTCGGCGTTGCGGCGCAACCGGAGCCGGTCCTGGAGTTTGAGGATGCCTGGATCAGGGTTCTGCCCCCTGCTAAAACCAACACTGCGGCCTACCTGACCGTGACCAACAGCAGCGCCGGTGCTGTGGCGATTGTTGGCGGCAGCTCGGAAGCGGCCGGGAGCGTGGAGATCCACACAACCAGGGAGGTCGACGGGTACATGCGCATGGAAAGGTTGCCAGGCTTGGCGCTGGCCGCCGGGGAAGAAGTGAACCTGTCCCCGGGCGGTACGCACCTGATGCTGCTGGACCTGATTTATATGCCCGACCCCGGTGAACTCATTGCCCTTTGCCTGAAACTTGCCTCAGGACAAGAGGTCTGTACTGAGGCAGAAGCCCGCAAGACAGCACCGGCGTCCGGCGCACAAAATCACCAACACCATCACTAACAGAGCAATCCAATGAATGCATTATCAGAGACACTCGCCGACTGGCGTGACACCGTGCGGGACTTTCTGCCCCGGGGCGGTTTAGGAAAAACGCTGATCGCCTTGATCGGCCTGTACCTGCTGGCCACTGTGGTGCTAGGCATTTACTGGAGTATTGCCCCTGCGCCTTTTGACGTGCGCGAGAATTCGCAGCAATTGCTGGCTGAGGAGGGGGGTGTCCCCGTTACCGGATCAGTCACCATGGGCGCGCTCATAGGAGTGATGGAAACCTTGTTGGACAAGCGCGGTGGTTATATACATAACGACATGTTCCCGCCGGGGCTGTGGCTGGACAACATAGCCAACTGGGAATACGGTGCCCTGATCCAGGTACGCGATCTGGCGCGGGCCATGCGTGAGGTGCTGAGCCGTTCACAATCCCAGTCCACCGAAGACCCGGACCTGGCTATCGCAGAGCCGAATTTCAACTTCAGTTCCGACAGCTGGATTCTGCCGGCAACTGAATCCGAGTACCGGGATGGCCTGAAGTTCGCGCGCAGCTATTTCCGTCGCCTGTCGGACGACAAGGCCCCGGGGGCCCAGTTCTACGCGCGTGCCGATAATCTGCGCTATTGGCTATCCACGGTTGAATCGCGGCTGGGAAGCCTGTCGCAAAGGCTGAGCTCCAGTGTTGGACGGCCCCGTGTCAACACCGATCTGGCCGGTGATGATGCGGCCAGGCAGTCCACGGTGACACCTGACTTGCAGGTGGTGCAGACGCCCTGGATGGAGATCGATGATGTGTTTTACGAGGCGCGCGGTACGGCATGGGCGCTAATCCAGTTTCTCAAGGCAGCGGAGGTTGATTTTGCGGACGTATTGGCCAAGAAAAATGCCCAAGTCAGCCTGAGGCAGATAATCCGGGAGCTGGAAGGCACCCAGGAAGTGGTCTGGAGCCCGATGATTCTTAATGGTAGCGGTTTCGGCGTGTTGCCTAATCACTCCCTGGTGATGGCCTCCTATATCAGTCGCGCCAATGCCGCGATTATTGACCTGCGCGAGCTGCTGTCCCAGGGCTAGTAACGGCCGGTCTGCGCTTCAGTTCGTGTTGCTGTAGCGCAGGCGAGTGCCGGTGTCCAGGGACAGGCGGATCTCCGCGGCGCTCAGTGCCTGGGGAAAGTAGGTGCCGGATAACTTGGCATCCAGCAGACTGGCGCCCTCCAGGTTGGTATTGCGAAAATCGATGCCGCTGAGGTCGGCGTTGCGAAAATAGGAATTGCTGAAATCCAGGCCGTCAGCATTCATGTTGCGCAGGTCCCGGCCGCGGTAGTCGCCATTTCTCAGTTCGCTGGAATCCAGTTGGTCGCGCTGTTCATTGAAGCCCTTGATGTCCTGGGTCCGCAGTAGCTGGTATAAGGGGTCTAGTTTGATGACGGGTTTGTCCATTTGATTACCTTCCTGCTGAGCGCCGAATCCGGGGGTGACCGGTGTGGCTTGCTCGGGGCTGATCGATTTGTCGGTGCTTAGCTTAAGCCACTGCGACGCCCAAGCCCAGCCCCCCGGTGACGAAACAGGGACTGGAGTTTGACTGCACAGACTTTCAAGGGGTTTCTGCTCACCCGCAATTGGCGTGACACGCGCGCGGGTATCGAGCTGGAGTTCTGGTTCTCCACTCCCGAGGGGCCCCTCTGTGCGATGGTACGCGAGGAGCGCAGTGTATTCTTCCTGGCCGCGAGTGACGTATCACAGGCGCAGGCTCTGCTGGGGGAGGAACAGGGGTTTGAAATAAAGCCGGTGGCATTGAGTAACTTCGCCATGGAACCGGTGGTGGGCGTTTACTTTAAACAGTACCGCCAGGCGCGGCGTTGCGCCGCTACACTGCGGGCGCAGGGTCTGGAACCGCTGGAGGCGGACATCAACCCGGCCGATCGCTTTCTCATGGAGCGATTTATCATGGGCTCCGCCCTACTGCACGGTGAACCGTGTCAGCGCGGCCCTTACCTGCTATTGGACAATCCCACCGTTCGTGCCGCCCCTTACCGCCCCTCACTGAAAGTTGTTTCCTATGATATTGAAACAGCAATGGAAGGCGTGCAGCTCTACTCCATTGCTGTTCACGGCAAATCCTCCCAGGGTGAGGAACGCCGGGTTTTTATGCTGGGAGAGGGGGCGGAGCAGGATTATGTCTGCGCCTATGCCACCCAGGAGCTGCTTTTGCAGGGGTTTCTCGATTGGGTGGCGACGTATGACCCGGATGTCCTGATCGGTTGGAACGTGGTGAATTTCGATACACGGTATTTGCAACGCCTGGCTGATCACCTGGGTCGACGCCTGTTGCTGGGGCGGGAGCGGCGACCAGGCCACTGGCGCGAGCTGGACGAGGAGGGTGGGCGCTACACCGTGCAGTTTCCCGGCAGGATTGTGCTCGACGGCATAGAACTGTTGCGGGCGGCCTTCTACCGCTTTGAGAGTTTTTCGCTGGAGAACGTTGCCCGGCAGTTGTTGGGGGAAGGCAAGTTGCTGCACGGTGGCGGTCGGGGAAAGGAAATAACCCAGCAGTTTCTGCATGACAAAAGCTCGCTTGCCCGTTACAACCTCAAGGACTGCGAACTGGTCTCCGATATTTTCGCCACCACCGACTTGCTGGATTTTGCGGTTGCGCGCAGTGCCATGACGGGTCTGAATATGGACCGCATGGGTGGCTCGGTGGCTTCATTTGACAACCTGTACCTGCCGCGACTGCATCGGCAGGGCTATGTGGCACCGAACGCCAGTGCCGAGCACACCGCCAGCCCCGGTGGATTTGTACTGGACTCGATGCCGGGGATTTATGACCACGTGCTGGTGTTGGACTTCAAGAGCCTGTACCCCAGTATTATTCGCACGTTCTTCATCGACCCACTGGGCCTGGCCAAGGGGGTTTGCGGGGATTTGCCGCAGGAGCAGTGTGTTGCGGGTTTCCTCGAAGCCAACTTCGCCCGGGAAGGACACATCCTGCCGGCATTGATTGCGCAGCTCTGGCAGCAGCGGGACGCGGCCAAGGCGGCGCGCGATGAACCCTTGTCCCAGGCCATCAAGATTATCATGAACAGTTTCTATGGCGTGCTGGGCACTCCGGGGTGTCGATTCTTTGATGCCAGACTGGCCAGTTCCATTACGCTTAGGGGGCACCAGATTCTCGGGCGGACCCGGGACTATATAGAGGAGGCAGGGCATCGGGTGATTTACGGTGATACTGACTCCGTGTTCGTGTGGATACGCGAAGCCCGGGATGATGCCGAGGCCGAGGTGGCGGGCAGAGAGCTGCAGCGTGACCTCAATGTCTGGTGGAGTCGTGTCATCCGCGAGGAATTTGCGTTGGACAGTGTGCTGGAAGTGGAATTCGAAACCCACTACAAGCGCTTTCTAATGCCTACCATTCGCGGGTCTGACAAGGGAAGTAAAAAACGTTACGCCGGTGTGGTGTCGGGCAAGGAGGGCGATCAGTTGGTGTTCAAGGGCCTGGAGAATGTGCGCACCGACTGGACGCGGCTGGCCCGCAAATTCCAGGAAGAACTATATCGACGGGTTTTCATGCATGAACCCTTTGAGGATTATGTAAAAGAGCTGACTACCAGAGTCCTCGCCGGGTTGGAGGACGAGCACCTGGTTTATCGCAAACGCCTGCGGCGCAGGCTCGATGACTATGAAAAGAATATACCACCGCATGTGCAAGCAGCGCGTAAGTTTGCCGAGCGGGGACTGCTTGCACCTTCGCGTGGTGACTGGGTGGAGTATGTGATTACCAGCAGTGGTGCAGAACCGGCGGAAAAACCGCTGGCGCCGCTGGATTACCAGCACTACGTGGACCGGCAATTAGCTCCGGTTGCCGATGGTATCCTGGGTTTTGTGTGCACTTCTTTCAGTGCCTTGACGGACAAGCAAATCGGCTTGTTTTAGCCAGGGGCCCGCTGGCGGGCCCCGGTAAAATCAATCGCCAAAGAACTCTGCGCGCAAAGCACTGTAGTCAGCGGCTGGCAGGCGAGGGCCGTAGTTGGCTACAATTTTTCCCGCCGCCAGGCTGGCAAAGCGGCCCGCTGTGGGGAAATCCTCGCCGCGGGTAATGGCATACAGGAATGCGCCCGCAAACATATCGCCGGCACCGTTGCTGTCCACTGCCTGGACGCGGTGAGGTGGGATTTGGGCAAGCTCGCTGCCATCAAATGTTAGCGCGCCCTCTGAGCCCAGGGTAATAACGAAGGAGTCGGAGATATCTTTCAATTTTTCCACCGCCACTTCGAGATTGTCACTCTGGGCCCAGCCCAGGGCTTCGTCCCTGTTGCAGAAGATCAGGTTGACACGGTCACCCATCATTTCCGCGATACCGTCGCGGAAAAATTCCACCATACCCGGATCGGAAAAGCTCAGGGCGGTCTTTACCCCGGCGGCTTCCGCGATCTCGCGGGCTTTCACCGCTGCGGCGCGGGCGGTGGGGGAGGTTACCAGGTAGCCTTCCAGGTAAATATATTCGGATGCTGCAATTGCCTCGGGATCCAGCTGCTCCACTGACAGGGTTTCGCTGATACCCAGGAAGGTATTCATGGAGCGTTCAGCATCGGGTGAGATCATGACCAGGCACTTCCCGGTGACACCCTCCGCACGCTCACCGTTCAGGCAGTGGTCCACTCCGGCGGCTTCCAGGTCGGCGATGTAGATATCACCGTCGGCATCGTTGGCGACCTTGCAGGACATGAAAGTGGGGGCGCCAAACTGGGCGGTGGCAATCATGGAGTTGCCGGCACTGCCGCCGCTGGCGTGGTTGGCTTTCACCAGATGACCTTCGAGGTGATTCAGCAGTTCACTTTGTCGCTTCTGATCGACCAGTGTCATCAGGCCTTTTTCAACGCGCATCTGCTCAAGCTCTGCGTCCTGTACCTTGATCTCGGTATCCACCAGCGCGGCGCCGATACCATATGCCATATATTTCTTCATGTAGTCCTCTATTCACTTCAATTTATTGATTGCTATGCTTGCTGTGTGATTCGAAATAGTTGTGTCTCTATGGGGAAATCCCACACCAGTCGATGTGTTTTGCGTAATTCCTTGCGAACGCGCCAGGGCTTCCATTGTGCACCCGAGTGCCACTCGTTGAATTGGGTAAAGAAATAGCTCACGCAGCTTAACAGGTTTTCCTCGATCATTTTATCAAGCAGTGGAAACTCCGCTCCTTCAATATTGATTTTCATCAGGTCAACCTGTCCCAGCTCCAGTTCTTTCCATATCCTGTCGATCGCCGCAGTGAAGATGATGGATGATCAACTCTGCAATTGAAATAATCTGGATTTTAGGTCGTCAGGCGCATGCGAGCCTGCCAGTTTTTTGATCGGGTAGTGTAAACTGGCGCCTATGATTCGCACCCGCAAACTCTTCCTGAAACTGATCATCACCACTTTCGTCCTGTGTGGCCTTTTCCTCATCTTCATGGATGCCAGGATCACGGCGACCTTCAGTGACAAAATGTGGGAGCTGCCGGCAAAGGTTTATGCGCGTCCGTTGGAGTTGTTTGCCAATGCCAGCCTGGCCCCTGACGCGTTGGCCTATGAGCTGGAAGTGCTGGGGTATCGCGCAGTGACCACCCCGCGCAGTCCGGGGCAGGTGTCGCGCTACCGCAATCGCTTCGATATCTACACGCGTGGCTTCGCTTTCCCCGCCGAAACAGAAACCGCACGAAGGGTGTTAATTGAATTTTCCGGTGAACGCGTCAAAAGCTTGTCTGCTGGCGGGCAACAGGTCGATCTTATGCGGCTGGACCCGGTCCAGATTGGTGGTATTTATCCACAACATGGGGAGGACCGGGTGCTGGTGCGTCTGGGTGATGTGCCCGAGACTCTGCGCCAGGGTTTGATAGCGGTGGAGGATCGCCGTTTCTACCAGCACTCGGGCTTTTCTGTAGTGGGTATCGCCCGTGCTGCCTTGAGCAATGTGCGCTCGGGGCAGGTGGTTGCCGGCGGTAGTACCATCACCCAGCAGTTGGTGAAGAACTACTACCTGACACCAGAACGCACCATTGTGCGCAAGCTCACCGAAGTGCTGATGGCGGTTTTGCTGGAGCTGCATTACGGCAAGGATGAAATCCTTGAAAGCTATATCAATGAGGTTTACCTGGGCCAGGAAGGCTCCCGTAGTATCCATGGCTTTGCGCTGGCGGCGCAGCACTACTTTGATACACCGCTGCAGCAGTTGGGCCTGCACCAGCAGGCCTTGTTGATAGGCATGATCAAGGGGCCCTCCCTATACAATCCCGTGCGCAATCCTGAACGCGCCCTGGAACGCCGCAACGTGGTGCTGCAGGTGATGGCCGAGCGGGAGGTGATATCACTGGAGCACGCGCGGGTTGCCAGTGCTATGCCGCTGGGCCTGAATAGCCACCGCCGCATCAGGAATTCCTTTCCCGCCTACCTGGACCTGGTGCGCCGGCAGTTGCGCCGGGATTATCGCGAAGAAGACCTCACCACCAAGGGGCTCAGTATTTTTACCAGCTTCGATCCCCTGCTGCAGCGCGAACTGGAACTCAGTACCACTGCGATCATGGATAAACTCGATCCGGGGGGGCAATTGCAGAGTGCGACGGTGGTGACCCGTTTTGATAGCGGTGAGGTGGCCGCGTTGCTGGGCGGACGCAAGGCACGGTACGCGGGCTTCAACCGCGCGCTGGATGCTCGACGCCCGGCGGGCTCACTGCTGAAGCCAGCGATATACCTCGCCGCGCTGGAGCAGCCTGCAGCCTATACTCTTGCGACTCGCCTGTCTGATGCGCCGGTCAAGGTGTCGCGGGAGGGCAGTCCGCCGTGGCAGCCGCGTAATTTTGATCGCCAGTCGCACGGCGAGGTGCTGCTGTTTCGCGCCCTGGCCCAATCCTACAACCTGGCCACCGCACGGCTGGGCATGGAGCTGGGGCTGGACACAGTTATAGCGATGCTGGAGCGGCTGGGTGTCGTCGACGGTGTGCCGCAGGTACCGGCACTTACCCTGGGCGCGGGAGAGTATTCCCCGATGGACATGGCGAGAATGTACCAGTCTATCGCGGCGGGCGGCTTTCGCATGCCATTGCGCAGTATTCGCGCCATCGTGGACGCTCACGGGGAGCCACTGAAGCGCTATCCGCTGGAGTATGATCGCACCGCCAGCCTGCAGTCCGTGCATTTGCTGCACTATGCGTTGCGCGCGGTGGTGCGAGAGGGCACCGGGCGGGGTGTTTACCGTTACCTGCCGCCCGACTTCGAAGTAGCGGGAAAAACGGGCACTACCAATGACGGTCGTGATTCCTGGTTCGCCGGTTTTACCGGCGATTTGCTGGCGGTGAGCTGGGTGGGGCGGGACGATAATGGTGGCACCGGCCTGACCGGTAGTAGCGGTGCCCTGAAAGTGTGGGCGCACTTTATGGCTAACGCCAGTGAGCGCTCCTTGTCATACCGTATGCCCGATGGTGTTGAAACGCACTGGGTCGATGAGCAGAGCGGTTTTCTAACTGGCAAAGGCTGCCCCAATGCCCGTATGCTGCCCTTTGTTTCCGGCTCCCAGCCGCGCCAGAGTACGAACTGCACTGCGCGCAAGCAGCGCTCTGGTATCAAGGACTGGTTTGAATCGCTGTTTGGGGGAGGTAATTAATGGTCGCGCCGCAAACGCTTGTGAGGACTGCTGCGGTGTGCCTGCTGTTACAGCTGTCAGCCTGTTCCATCTATAGTGTGCCCGGTGGCGGACCTGCGCCGGTGGCAAAGCAACCTGAAGCCCCCGTAGTAACACCACCGGTAATGACGCCTGCGCCTGCCACTCGCCCGTCGGGCCCCTCGGCCAGTGCGGCCTATCAGCCGCTGCTGGCGAAAGCCGAACAGGCTACTGGTCGAGGTGATTATGAACAGGCCCTGGCGCTGCTGGAGCGCGCGCATCGGATAGACCCTGACAACGCCGAGATTTACCTCTGTATGGCCAGGACACACCATGCACGTGGCGATACTGCGCAGGCCAGGGCGACCGCCGAACGCGGTTTGCTTTACTGCTCCACAGACGCAGAGTGTGCCGCTTTGCGTATATTTACACGTTGATCCGCTATCGTTGACTGGGCAGTTGGTTAGCTTGAGGTGAAGGAGGCCGTCTGTGCCCCTGCTAATCTGGAGGCGCTGTGCTGTGGCACGCTAATGCAAAGCCGTCGTTGAGCGGTTCAAAGCTCAAATACTGGTTGATGCAGTCCGGTGTATCTCCCGCAGAGTGACTGACAAAAATAATCTGTGTGTCACAGTTTTCTGCAATGTGATCGATAGCGCGCAGCAGCAGCTTGCGGTGATGGCCATCCAGCCCCAGCGTCGGCTCATCCAGCAGCAGGATAGCCGGTGATTTCACCATGGCCCGCGCCAGTAGCACCATGCGTTGCAGTCCGAAGGACAGGGCGTCAAAACTTTCCCGAGCATAATTAGCCAGTCCTAATGCCTGCAGCCATTGCTCCGCCCGATCGCGCTGCACATCGCCCCAATCGTCATAGAGGCCAATGGTGTCGAAGAAGCCCGACACCACCACTTCGAGAACCCGCATGCCCTTGGCGAAGTTGAGGTGCAGTTGGGTATCCAGTTGCCCGTACTTCTGCTTGATATCCCAGACACTTTCGCCGCTACCCCGGCGAATGCCGAACAGGGTGATGTCCTGGCCGTAGGCCTTGTGGTTGTCACCGGTTACCAGGCTGAGCAGCGTTGTTTTGCCACAGCCGTTGGGCCCTGATATACAGCAATGTGTGGCCGGCCCCAGTGTCCATTCTACATGGCGCAGTACAGTCAATTCGCCGTAGCTTACTGATACCTCGTGTAATTCAAGCAGGGGCGTGTCCGGTGCCAGTTCATAGCTGCGCTCAGCGGGGGGTGGTAATGCGCCCATACCCGGTACCGGCGGATTCATTAATGCATTGACTGCCGCTTGCGAGAGAACGCTTTCCCGGGTATCGCAGGCGACCACTTCACCCTCGTTCAGCACCAGGATATGAGTAATACCTGCGGGCACGTCTTCCATCTGGCGGCACAGCATCAGCACTGTGATACTGGACTGCAGGAGCTCGTCGATAATGCGGCGCATCTGCTGCTGGCTGGCGCGGTCCAGCCCGTCCAGCGGGCTGTCCAGTATGAGCAGGGCCGGGTCACTGAGAATGGCCTTGATCAACAGGGATTTACGCATCTCCCCGGTGGATATGAAGCGCAGTCCCCGCTGCAGGATATGCTTGATTCCCAGGCGGCTAGCCCATTCGGAGAAGCTGTCGTCCGGCTCCCTGCCATCCAGGATCAAGGCCTGTACGGTGGTGCCCGGGTCGCTGGCGTCGGGCCGGAATTCCGAGTCATCCAGTTTTTTATCCCGCTCACACAAGGCCCTGGCCTGCTCGAAGCAGACATAGGCGACACCGCTCTCCAGTAAGTGGTTGGAGCGTTGTAGCTCGCCGGAGAAATGCGTGGCCTGGCGGCTGATGATCCGGGCCAGGCTGGTTTTGCCCGCGCCGTTGAGCCCCAGGCAGGCCCACTGCTGGCCCCGGGCTACTGACCAATCGATGTCCCGCAGTGCCGGCAGGGCGCGGTAAACCAGGTTTACCCTGCGTAGTTCAAGCAGGCTGTGCGGTGCTGCATGGAGGTCGTTCATGTTGCCCCTGTGTAAAAATCAGCGTGACAGCCGGCCACGTGGCTGGCTTAATCCCAGAGTCGCCAACAAGCCCCATGGGGAAAGTTTCTACGTGTCAGTGTCGCTGTTACAACTTATCGAAACCCGCCTCGGAGAACACAGTCCGGGCAGGAAATTACTGCGGCCGCTGATGAAACGCTCCGCGGTCGCCATGATACTGCAAGTGCGGGATGGCGAGCTGCACATTTTAATGATTAAACGGGCCGAACGGGAGGGTGATCCCTGGTCTGGTCACATGGCATTTCCCGGTGGGCGTATGGATAAAACCGATGCCAACGGTTACGCAGTAGCCGTGCGCGAGACGTCAGAGGAAGTGGGCCTGGCGCTGGGGCCACAGGATAAGTGCATCGGGCGGCTATCCGAGATCAACGCCAGGCCCCACAAGGGTGCGTTTGGAATGGCGGTGAGCCCCTTTGTATTTCGCCTCGAACGGCAGGTCGAGTTCGTTGCCAATTACGAGGTGGCGGAGGTGGTATGGATTCCCCTGGAGTACCTCCTCGATCCCGACAACCGGGAAGAAATGGTGTGGAACTACAAGGGGGTCGAAATTCCAATGCCCTGTTACATGTATGGGAAGCGCCGAATATGGGGACTTTCGCTGATGATGCTGGATGAACTGATGGACCTGGTAGAGGGTAAAAACCCCAAACGGGCTGATTGGCGCCGTGGCTGAACGCGGTTTCTAGATTCGGCTAACGGGTTGTCGGGCCGGCGCGGGCTCCCTGCTGGATTCCAGGCTGGCCAGGGCAACAGGTATTCCGCGTTTCTTGGCCTGGTACATGGCCTTATCGGCCTTTTCTTCAAGTTCCTGCTGTTGGCGACCATCCTCTGGAAAAGTGGCGGTGCCTATACTCGCGCCGACGTTTAGCGGGTGCTGCCGAATTGAAATGGGCTGTTCCATGGACTGTGATAGTTTGTGGGCAATGCGTGTGATTTCATCCGCAGACTCCACATCTTCCAGCACCACTGCGAACTCGTCACCGCCCAGGCGAGCGACGAGATCTGTCTCCCGCACATTTTGCTGCAGGCGCTGGGCGATGGTAATCAGCAGCTTGTCTCCCGCGCCGTGTCCGTGTGAATCATTAATTTTTTTAAAATCGTTCAGATCCATAAACAGTAAACCGACGATGCTGCCCTGCTCTGACGCGCGATGCAGGGCCTCAGCTATACGTTCATCGTATGACCGTCGATTGGGCAACCTGGTTAACTGATCGTGGGAAGACAGGTGTTCCAGTTCCAGATTGGAGCGTTGCAGGTTAGTCCGCAGCGTCCGGTTCATTTCGGCGTACACTATGATGATACTTACCACGGCAATCGACATGCCAGTGTAAGCCAGCATCATGGCCATGCTGTGATTCAGCGGGTCGATAATTTGCAGAAAAGTAAATCCCTGGCGTTCTGCCAGCAGCAGTCCCAGCCAGAATGCCACCACCAGCGCGCCCCATGTAATACTCATGCTAACGCTGCCAACGACCGCAGCCATCGCAGGGGCCATTAGAAGTAGCGGGTACGTGGGGGACTCGGTGCCGCCAAAAAACAGGCATGCACCTGCAAACGCGCCGCCGTAGATCAACAGCATCACGTTGAGCGCCATCACGCGATTACCCAGGAAGCGCAGGATCAACATGCTGAAAAGAACGCCGACACCGGTGCACACAAACAGTATATCTGCGGCCAGGGCACCTTCTTGAGTAAGGTTAATGATAACTGGGGTGGTAACCGTCAGGAGGAGCACAGTCATTAACCACAAGAAGCTAGTCATAACCAGTATGCGCACTCGGTATTGCTCCTCATCCAGGGAGCCATAGTCTTCACTGCCGGTGCACAGGTGGAACCACCAGTTGCGAAATTTCCTGAGCTGCGTTGTCAACGAATACATAGGTATCGCTTTTGTTTGAGTTATAACGCCTGGTTATATTTATACCCTATATTATGGGTGCAGGTCGCCAGAATAACGGCAAAGTGAGAACTAATCCCGGTTTCTGAGGAATGAACGGGTATCGAGCATAAGCTCGCGCAGTGCCGGGTCCTCCCTGCTGGCTTCCAGCAACGCATCTGCGCTGATTTCCCCGGCGACATAGGCTGCCACCAGGTCCAGCAGCACCGGTGTCATTTTGGGCTCCCGCACCCATCGTGGCGCGTTCACCAGGTTGCCCGTTACCCGCTTGTCACTTTGCTGCAGCCAGTAGCCACCGCAGTTGGACAGGCTGTAGTCACCGATTCGGCCGTAGCTGATGTTGGGGGTGTGGGGGTTGAAGCCGCCGGGCACGTCCCCGGTGATTTCATGCAGGGCCATTACCCACTGGCTGCCCACGGGAAACAGGTCAGCTTCCGGCCGGCAGTAATCTGCTGTCCTGAGCCAGATACGCACCGGCCCGGGAGGGTTTTCTCCGCGCAGCAGGCGCTCCACGGTCAGGTCTATAGAGTTGCCCTTGCGTGATTTTACCGTGCCGCTGACTACCAGTTCGGTAGTGCCCTGTACCTCACTGAAGGAACCCTGCCACAGACACTCACACTCCGCCCAACCATGATTCGCAGCCAGCAGTAGTGCAACAATGCCTGAAAGTATGGCTGGGCGCATGACAGAGCGTCTTACTGCAAGGACTGGGCGGCCTCCAGGGCGAAGTAAGTGAGGATGCCATCGCAGCCCGCCCGCTTGAAGGCCAGCAGTGATTCCAGTATCACCGCTTCCGGGGCAAGCCAGCCTTTTTCGAAGGCCGCCTGGTGCATGGCATACTCACCGCTCACCTGGTAGGCGAAGGTAGGGGCCCGCAGTTCCTGTTTGACCCGCTGCACGATGTCCAGGTAGGGCATGCCCGGTTTGACCATAATCATATCCGCACCCTCGGCCAGGTCCAGCGCACACTCATGCAGCGCTTCATCGCTATTGGCCGGGTCCATCTGGTAGCTGAACTTGTTGCCCCCTTTTATGTTTCCTGCGGAGCCCACCGCATCGCGAAAGGGCCCGTAGTAGGCAGATGCGTACTTGGCCGAGTAGGCCATGATCAGGGTGTTGTGGAAGCTTTCGCGTTCCAGTTGCTCGCGAATAGCGCCAATGCGACCGTCCATCATGTCCGAGGGTGCCACCACATCGGCGCCAGCCTGGGCATGGGACAGGGCCTGCTGCACCAGGATTTCACTGGTGACATCGTTCAGCACGTAGCCGCTATCGTCAATAATGCCGTCCTGGCCATGGGTGGTGAATGGATCAAGGGCAACATCGGTAATGATCCCCAATTCCGGCAGTGCATCTTTAAGCGCACGCACCGCCCGCTGCACTAATCCGTCCGGGTTATACGACTCTTCTGCCAGCAGGCTCTTGCGCTCTGCGGCAACAACCGGGAACAAGGCAAGCGCGGGAACGCCCAGTTGCTGTGCGCGCCTGGCCTGCTCCAGCAGTAGATCAATACTGAGCCGCTCAATGCCGGGCATGGAGGGAATGGCTTCGCGCTGGCCGCTGCCCTCCAGCACAAACATGGGATAGATGAAGTCCGCCGGGCTTAACGCACTTTCGCGCACCAGTCGGCGTGAAAATTCCTTGGCCCGCAGGCGTCGCATACGGGTACTGGGAAACTTGCCGCGCTGGGTAGTGAATGGCATAGGGTAATCCTCGATCAGAGACTGGCAAAGGCTGTTCTGGCAGCTGCGATGGTCTGGGCAATATCGCCCTCGCCGTGGGCGCTGGACATAAAGCCAGCCTCGTAGGAAGCCGGGGCCAGGTAGACACCGTGTTCCAGCATCA
>CBDTVJ010000005.1:0-26616 GCA_965363655.1 uncultured Halieaceae bacterium
GTAACACTGCGCACATCGACGGTACATTCGAGCAGAATGAAGCCGGTGCGACTGGGCTTGTACCCAGAACTGGCACCGTTAACGGCTTACCCGTTGGTACCTACGGCGGTCAGGATTGTAATCCCACTACCTGCCCTGACTTTGTAGCGCAGACCGACTCCAACTCTGGTGTTCAGGTAGAAGTAGTTCCTACACCGGGAACATTGGCTATTGCTGGCCTGGGATTGTTGCTGCTCGGTGCCCGTCGCCGCAACAACAAGGTCTAAACACCGGCAGTTATCTAGAAGATAGAGAACAAAAAGCGCAATAAAGGGGCCTCTAATCGGCCCCTTTATTATTTGTAGTTAACGCCCAACTTTGACTATCTGCATCTGCGGCAGGTTTAATCCGCACCTATTTTTTAAGCCCGTGCTTTTCCAGCAGACTGTAAAGCGTAGGCCGCGTAATTCCCAGCGCACTGGCGGCATCGGAAATATTATCGTCACAGTGCCACATGGCGCGTTGAATGGCCTTGCGTTCAGCGCCTTCTCTTACCTCTTTTAAATTCAGGGGCATGGGGGAGGAGTCTGTTTCTGCCAACTGCAGATCCTGCGCTGAGACATAGGCGCCGTCCGCCATGATGGTGGAGCGCTTTATACGGCTTTCAAGTTCGCGCACATTGCCCGGCCAATCGAAAGACTCTATGGCGTGCACAGCTTCGGGTGAAAACCCTTTGACCTTGCTGTTCATTTCCACGGTGAATCGCTTGAGGAAGGCTTTTGCCAGTACCAGGGCGTCACCCTCGCGATCCTTGAGGGCCGGAATCTTGATGGTGATCTCACTGACACGGTAATAGAGATCTTCCCGAAAGCGACCTTCCTGTATAAGTTGCTCAAGGTTCTGATGGGTCGCGCAGACGATACGCACGTCTACCGGGATTTCCTTGCGGCCGCCGATGCGCTCAACCACCCGCTCCTGCAGAAAGCGCAGCAGTTTTGATTGCAATTCCAGTGGCAGGTCGCCTATCTCATCCAGGAAGAGGGTGCCGCCATCGGCGTATTCAATCTTGCCCGGGGTGGTTTTGGCGGCGCCGGTGAACGCCCCCTTTTCGTAACCGAATAATTCGCTTTCCAGCAGATTCTCGGGGATGGCGGCGCAGTTAATGGCGACCATTGCGTTACCGGCGCGAGGGCTTAGCTCATGCAGGGCTTGTGCAAAGCGCTCTTTGCCAGTGCCGCTGGCACCAAGTAAGAGCGTGGTGACATCGGCGGGGGCGACTTTTTCAATTGTTTTGCATATTTCCAGCATTTGCGGGCTGGTTGCAATGATGCCGGCCAGTGGCATTGGGTCCTGGTCCTGGCTAAGGCGCTGGTTTTCAATCTCCAGTTGATAGACCTGGTAAGCGCGATGGACGATCAGGCCGAGAATTTCAGCATCGACTGGCTTTTGGTAGAAATCATAGGCCCCTGCAGCAATCGCCTTGACCGCATTGGCGCGGTCATTGTCACCGGTTACCACGATGACTTTGGTTTCAGGTGTCAGCGACAGTATTGTTTCCAGTGTGGCCAGGCCTTCAGACACGCCGCCCGGATCCGGTGGGAGGCCCAGGTCCAGCAGCACCACGCCGGGCTGGACGCGGCGCAGTTGGGCGATGGCTTCTTCACGGTCGCCGGCGATGGTGACCTCGAAGTCTTCGAAAGCCCAGCGCAGCTGACTCTGCAGGCCCTTGTCGTCCTCCACTGCCAGCAGTTGTTTCTTTGCTTTACTCACCCCATGCTTCCTTCTGTAATAATCTTCTCTGTTCTGGTTATTCCGTCATTCGCCTGGCTACATGGTAGCACTATGCGAAACAGGGAGCCTTCCCCCGGCGTGCTGGTGACGCGGATATCGCCCCCCAGGGAGCGCACAAACTCGCGGCTCTCGAAAGCACCGATGCCCATGCCGGTCAGTCCCTTGGTAGAGTCGAAGGGCTTGAATAAGCGATCGCGTACAAAATCCTCGCTCATACCAACACCCTTGTCCTCAATCTCTATCACCGCATTTTCGCCGTTCTGTAGCAGGCGCACATTCACCGTGCCGTTTTTGTCGCTGGCTTCCTGGGCGTTCTGGATGATATGGGTGAACACGGTGGTCATGTGTTCCCTGTCCGCATCCACCAGCAGTTCGTTTTCGCAGGGTGTAAGCGTGGGTGCGGGTTGCCCATGTTGCCGGTTGGCGACGGCCTCGTGCAGCAGTTCGCACAACGCTACCTGCTGCATACCCATGTCGCGGGCGCCGCTGCGCATCTGTTCCATCAGCCGCGTCATGCGTTCTACTGAGTTGTGCACGGTGCCGATCATATCGTCGATAAAGGCAGGGTTGTCACGGTGCCGCTCGGCGTTGGAGACCATCAGTGACTGCTGCGCCAATATGTTTTTGAGATCGTGGATTACGTAGGCCGACAGGCGGTTAAAGGCCTCGAATTGCCGCGCTTCTACCAGTGCCTGGTTGGCCTGGTATTGTGCGAGGTGGCTGGCGGCCTGGCGGCCCGCCACTTTCAGCAGGTCGCGGTCCTCCCAGTTAAGCTCCGACTGCAGGTCGGATTCACGCAATAGCAGGATGCCTTGCAACTGGTCGCCAAACATCAGGGGGATGACCAGCCAGGCCCGTGAAATATCTTCAAAAAAGGCGGGCAGTTCCAGGTTCTTGTAGAGGTCGGGTGCCTGTCGCCATTCGCGCAGGTCAATAATCCACTCGGTCTGGCGTAACCAGACCGGTAGCTCCAGTAAATGTTCGCCTATGCCTGGCTCCGGCATTTCCCAGCTGGCGGCCAGGTCATAGCGGTTTTCCTCGGTTTTGCTCCATAGCAGGCCCGCGGGACTCTTGGCCAGGTTGGCAATAGCCCGGATGATACTCTCCGGGATGTTGTCGCCGCCGGTTTCCAGCGTCTGGGTGAATTCCAGCCACTCGACCCGGTAGTCGTACTTGTAGCTGAAAAAATTCTTGCTCAGCCACACGCGGATGCGGGCGCGTATCTGCCCTGAGAATAGCAGGGCGAGCATGACCAGCCCCGAGGCACACAGGAAAGTGATTTGTAGCACACCGCCCCAGCTACCGCCCAGGTAGCGGATAAAATAGCCCACCACAGCCATCATCAGCAGGTAAACACCCGCCGCCAGCAAGGTCACCGAATGGAAGGCAACATGGCGCGAGACATAGAGGCTGCGCGTATCATCGGAACGATCAATGCGGCCTGCAGCAACCGCCAGGAAGGCCGCTGCCATGGCGACAACCGCACCGCGCGACTGCCACAGGGTGTCGTCCAGTACCTTGAACAACAGCCCCTCGGCATACATAAAGAAGTCGTAGGCAAAGATAACGCCGAGGCCCAGGCAAAGGTGTTTGATGGACCAGCGTTCCTCCTCACCACTGTTGCGAAATATCTGCTCCAGTAGCAGCAGGCCCAGAACGGCCATGGCCAACGAGGTGGCGAATACGGGCGTGCTGTAAGAATTCCCGGGCAGGGGAGAGGTGCTGGTAAGTAGCGTGGGCCCCAGTAACACCGCCAGTATTCCTGCAAAGACGGCGAAAAACCAGGGAATCCAGCGATTGGACGCCAGCAGGTGATCAGTGCCCTGCAGGCGAACACTAATGAGTTTTAGCAGCAGGAATGACCACGCGGCGTTGCGTGCCACCTCGGCCAGTTGCATCAGGGTCACCTGGGGGTAAGGCAGCAGGGTGGAGTAGGCGCTGATGGCGGCCCATATGGCTGTCAGAGCTGCTGCGACCATTAATGGCAGGCCCACCAATGAGCCTCTGCGCCGGGTGATCAAGACCAGTGCAGTCAGCAATGTGTAGGCCACTGCCGCTGAGCTGTAACTGTATAAGCCTATGTTGGCGAGCATGCTGATATAACCCGGAGCGGTCCTCTGTTTAAGTGGTCAAATCGTGCACCATCTCACACTCTGTGATAGCCGACGATATAGGGAAACACTATACTCTGTCTCCCTGGGTGTAAATGCCACAGGGTGGTAAGTGAGACACGCCGCACACAAAAGAATGCCTACTAAACCGACAGAGAATATTCACAATTTATGCCAGCAATTAATAGTCTCAAAGCCGATTTAACGAAGCGCTCTGCCAGCTGGTTGGTGACGGGAGTTGCCGGTTTTATTGGTTCCAATTTGCTGGAGAGTCTGCTCAACCTGGGGCAGAAGGTCGTAGGGCTGGACAATTTTTCCACCGGCTTTCAGGCCAACCTGGACGGTGTTCGCGCCCAGGTGGGCGAGGAGGCCTGGCAACGCTTTACATTCCTGCAAGCGGATATCTGCGACCTGGACGCCTGCCACAAAGCGGTAGATGGTGTGGACTATGTGTTACACCAGGCCGCATTGGGCAGTGTACCCCGTTCCATCGAGGACCCTGTTCGCACCAATCACTCCAATATTGATGGCTTTCTGAATATGCTGGTGGCCGCGCGCGATGCAGGCGTCAAGCGCTTCGTTTACGCCGCCTCATCGTCCACCTACGGTGACCATCCGGGACTGCCCAAGGTGGAGGACACCATAGGTGCGCCGCTGTCACCCTACGCGGTAACCAAGTACGTGAACGAATTATACGCAGACGTCTTCGCGCGTACCTATGGAATGGAATGTATCGGGCTGCGTTATTTTAATGTCTTTGGTCCCCGCCAGGACCCCATGGGCGCCTATGCGGCGGTGATTCCGCGGTGGTTCGAGGCGCTGTGCAAGGGCACTACCTGCCAGATCAATGGCGACGGGGAAACCTCCCGCGATTTCTGTTACATCGATAACACGGTACAGGCCAACTTACTGGCCGCAACAGTCCCGGATTCTGCGGCGGCCAATCAGGTATACAACGTTGCGGTTGGTGGGTGCACCACGCTGAATGAACTCTTTTACCAGATTCGGGATTTACTGGCTCAGGGAAGCTCCACTATAGAAAACCTGGAACCGGTATACGCAGAATTCAGGGCGGGGGATGTGCGCCATTCACAGGCAGACATCAGTAAAGGGCGCCAGTTGTTGGGGTATGAGCCTACTCACACGGTGGCACAGGGTTTGTCGGCGACCAGCGAGTGGTTTTTACAGCGTCAGCGGATTAATGGATAGGATATGGAAGTTGTGGATACGATAGCGATTGTAGGTTTGGGTTATGTGGGTTTACCGCTGGCGGTGGCATTTGGGCGGCGACGCGCGACTATTGGCTTCGATCTCAACGAGGCGAAGCTGGAACACTACCGTGCCGGACGGGATCCCAGCGGCGAGGTAAGTTCGGAGCAATTGGCCGAGGCCAGCCAACTGCAATATACCAGCGATGCTTCACGGCTGGCAGAAGCGAGCATTATTGTGGTGGTGGTTCCAACACCCATCGACGCGGCGCGGCGTCCGGACCTGAGTCCGTTGGAAGGTGCCTGCCGTGCGGTTGGTGCCCATCTGCAAGCCGGTGCCACCGTTATCTTTGAGTCCACGGTTTATCCCGGCTGCACCGAGGAAGTGTGTGTACCCATTTTGGAGCAGGCCTCCGGCATGCCGTGGGCAGGTCGTGCGGAAGATTTCGCCGGGGAAGGCTTTTACGTGGGCTATTCCCCCGAGCGAATCAACCCGGGAGACAAGGAGCACCGCCTTGAAACCATCGTCAAGGTGGTGTCGGGGGATACAGCGGAAACCCTCGAGCGGGTCGCTGCTTTATACAGTGAAGTGGTGCACGCCGGTGTCCATCCGGCCGCCACGATCAAGGTTGCCGAGGCGGCCAAGGTGATCGAAAACACCCAGCGCGATCTTAACATCGCCCTGATGAATGAACTGGCCCTGATCTTCAATCGGCTGGATATCGATACCCTCGATGTGCTGGAAGCCGCGGGCACCAAGTGGAATTTCCTGCCATTCCGGCCGGGCCTGGTGGGCGGGCACTGCATCGGCGTTGACCCCTATTACCTGACCTACAAGGCTGAGGCGGTGGGGCACCATCCGCAGGTGATTCTTGCCGGGCGCAAGACCAATGACAATATGGGCAAGTTTGTAGCCGAGCAGACGGTAAAACGACTGCTGAGCCTGGGCCACCCGGTCAAGGCTGCCAAAATCGTGGTGCTGGGTTTAACCTTCAAGGAAAACTGTCCGGATCTGCGCAATTCGCGGGTAGTGGACATTATTGCCGAATTGCAGGAGTACTGCTGTGAGGTGCAGGTTCACGATCCCTGGGCAGACCCGGCGGAGGCCCGCGAGGAATACGGGCTGGAGTTGGCTTCCTGGGAGTCGCTGGCAGACGCACAGGCCGTTATTCTGGCCGTGCCGCACCGGGAATACCTGGAAATGCCCGTGGCCGACTACAAGGCTATTTCGGTGGAGGGTGCTACACTTATTGATATCAAGTCGGTGATTCCCCGGGATGCTTTGCAGGAAATAGGCCTGGATGTGTGGCGTTTATGATTTTACAGGCCCCCGTCACCGCTATTATTCGGCCGATTGTGTCGGTTTATTTTACAAATGGTGATGTTAAGGGTGGCCCTGAATTCAAGATATGCTTAATTATCAATAAGTTGCAAGTATAGGCATAGAAATTGCATTATCTTTAAGGGGCCCCGCGCCCTCTATAAGTCAGGGGAGATATTTTGGCTAATCACAAGGACATAGAAAACGCCCAGAACAACGGGCAGGAAGAAGACTTCAAGGCCAGAAGGCGCCTGTTGAAGGCGTCTGCGGCTATCCCGCTGATAGGCACCCTCAGCCCGGGGGCAGCCCTGGCTCAGGCCAGCACCCAGTGCGACGCTAATGGCACCAATTTCGAGCCGGTGGTAGCTGCGGATGACAAGGCGCTGCGCGTGCTGGCACAGTACTGGGAAGCAAAACATAATAACCGCGGCAATGACCTCGGCAATGACCTCTATGAGGTCAACCAAAGGTACTATGATGCGCTAACGGGAGATGAGGTATTTCCTGAGCCTAAGCGTGGCGGAAATGGCCTGCATGGCTACAAGCATAAAGGCCAGCGTTATGTGCTGTGCTACGTTGATGTTGAAAAAGATCCGGCAACGGGCAAAATCATGTCGCAGCGACCACAGATCACCGGTTTCTTTCCACAGCGCAATACCTTTGGCACCGCGATGAGTGATTCCTGCTGGGACTCCATCGGGGGAGGGCTGCAGAGTATGGTTTATGACCAGGCAAACGGTTAACTGTTTGGCAAACCAGGGTCTTTCCGCTTTCCAATAAACCCAACTATTGATACCGTGATCGCATGGTTGAAAAGTGGGCGTTCAAGTCGTCATCAGAAGTATTACTCGAAGACATTGATGAATGCCTGGCCTGTTACTCGCTGGTAACGGGCCGGACTCACATCCTCGATGCGTTCCCGGGCGAAATAGTCAGGCTGTTGTCACATTTGCCCAGGACCAGCCTGGAAGTGGGTGAAGACTTTGTATTGCAGGTGGGCGAGGGCACAGCGGCCGAGTGGGCACCCAAAATCGACACGGTTCTGCTTGAACTTCGCGATCTTCAGCTGGTGGAAGCCTGTCCCGCATGAGGCTCGGTGATCTGTCGCCGTCGGCGCTGGTAAAGATGGCCCGTACTTCGGGCTTGCGCTATCGCACCGGCCCATTCTCTGTGCATCTGCAGACCGATATACCTGATTTTCTGGCAACCCTGGCGGCCAGCTACCCGGTCGCTGAGCTGCTGTCAGACCATGAACCCAGCCATTTTCATGTCTCCATGAGCAGGGTTGGCGGGCTGCGACGCTGGTACCGACCCCAGGTGCAGTTTCGGGTAGATGGCCTGCAGCCCTTTGAACCCTATCCACTGGACCATGCCTTTCCCATGTATGAATGGGGGATAAACTGGTGCATAGGAACGACCGGCCATTTCAATCTCATACTGCACAGTGCGGTCGTTGAAAAAGAAGGGCGCGGGGTGATCCTGCCGGCCACTCCCGGGTCGGGGAAAAGTACCTTGTGCGCCGGACTGGTGGGGCGTGGCTGGCGTCTGCTGTCTGATGAGTTTGGGGTGATCCGCCACAGCGATAACATGCTGCTGCCGATTCCGCGGGCAGCGCCCCTGAAAAATGAATCTATCGAAATTATACGAAATTATGCTCCCGAATTGAGCCTGGGCCCTGTGTTTGAGCGCACTCGCAAGGGCACGGTCGCTCATATGCGGCCTCCGGTAGAAAGCCTGCAGCGCCAGAATGAGGCCGTAAAAGCCCGCTGGATCATTTTTCCACGCTTTGGTGTCGGTGAGGCCACAATGTTGCAGCCACAGCACCGGGCAGTCGCCCTCACCAAACTGGTCAATAACTCGTTCAACTACGCGGTGACGATGCAAGCCGGCTTCCGCAGTGTGACGCAACTGGTGAAACAGGTCGATTGCTACGACTTGCCCAATGGCAGCATTGCGCAAGCCGTTGATGCTATCGAGGGTCTGCTGCAGGAGGACCTGAGGTGAGCGAGTTGACTGATGTCATGTCGGATCCCGCCTGCCTGGAGAGGCTGGATGGGGCGCAATGGGACAATCTGCTGAAATTGGCAAGAGCTGCCAAGGTGTTGGCCCGCTTGCATGGCTATGCGCAGGAAAGGGCGGTTCTGGATGACATTCCCCCGGCGGCCAGGGACGTTCTGCAGGGCGCTCGTATTTACGCCGACTATCGCCAATTGCTGGCCCGACGGGAGCTGCGAGAGCTCAGTCATGTCTTTGCGGGGTGTGGCTACCCAGTTGTTTTGCTCAAGGGCGCGGCCTATTTACTGGCTGAGCTGTCGCCGGGGATTGGCCGGCGTTTAAATGACATCGATATCCTCGTGCCCCGCGGCAAATTGTCCAGCACTGAGACTATGCTGCAACAGGCGGGCTGGGGGTTCGATGAGGCATTGACCGAGTACGATGAGCGCTACTACCGCGACTGGAGCCATGAGATTCCGCCATTGCGTCGTCAGGATAGTCCCCTGGAGCTGGATGTACACCACAACTTGATCCAGTCCAGTAGTCGCATAAAAATTAATGCCGACAAGCTTTGGGACGGGCTGGTGGCGGTGCCAGGCACGCCGTTCAGTGTCCTTGCCCCGACAGATATGGTGCTGCACAGCGCGACACACCTTTTCATGAGCGATGAATTGCGCGGCGGCTTGCGGGATCTGGTGGATATACACATGCTGTGCAATCACTTTATGGCGCAGGACAGTGGTTACTGGATGCAACTGGTGAGCCGCGCAGAGGAACTCGGTGTGCAGCGGCCGCTGTACTATGCCGCCTCCGCGATGCGCCGCATCCTGGGGGCAGCCGTGCCGGATGCTGCCTTCGCGGCTATCGAAAAAAACCGGCCATGGTGGCTGGCAGATAAGCTAATGCAGGGTGCCATCGACCGCCATCTTGCCCCCCATAGTCTTGCTGAAATGCACTCGTGGTATGCCTCAAACCTGCTATACCTGCGTTCGCACTGGATACGAATGCCTCCGTTGATGCTGGTTCGTCACCTGGCCTACAAGTGGTGGGTCGGTCGCAAGACCGCGCACAACAGCTAGACCAGCGTGCTCCGTGACAGAGTGCTTGTTCAGTCCTGGCGTGAGCGCATCTCTTCGAGGCGTGTAAGGCAGGCGAAAACCATCAGGCCTGCGCCAACTTCGAATAGCGTTGTGGTTTCATATCCGGCAAGGTAATACGCGCCGCCGCCTAACCTCGCCAGGCCAGCAATAAGGCAGAGCAGGGCGCCGACTATGCCAGCGATGGAACCGGTGAGTCCAAGAATTTTTTGCATATAATAACTCCAAAAAAAGGGGTACAGGATAATAGTGGCGTGCCACCGCGACGCTCAACTTGACTAACAGTTCTCAGTTTAGACAAAAATTGGGGAAGGGGCACTATAATGCTCCTTGCAAAGGTAATTGAACTTTGCAAAGGTGGGTTAATGAGGCTGTGTAGCCGGTAATCGATGGTTTTAAATGTTCGAAGCTTTTTACAATTTGCGGGCGGAACCGTTCAAGTTAAGTCCTGATCACAGGATCTGCTATGAGCATAAGGGGTATGCCAAGGCCCGGGCCTATATGGCCTATGCTTTTATGCGTGCTGAAGGCTTCGTAATGATCACCGGTCGTCCTGGCACCGGCAAGACGACCCTGATCGGTGACCTGGTCGATTCCCTGGCCAGGGATAACGTAACCACCGCAAATCTGGTGTGTACGCAATTGCGTGCTGATGATTTATTGAAAACTGTGGCCTATAGTTTTGGCATCGCGTCTGTCGATGCTGATAAAGCTGAGTTGTTGCAGCGCCTGAATGTCATGCTGCACAACTGGCACAGGGATGGTCGGCGAGCCCTGTTAATTGTTGACGAAGCGCAGGATCTGTCTTCTTCCGCCATGGAGGAATTGCGCCTGCTGACCAACATACAGGTCGGTGGCCAGCCACTACTGCAGATCTTCCTGCTCGGGCAGCCCGAACTGCGCGACCTGATACTCTCCCCTGAAATGGAGCAGGTTCACCAGCGCATAGTCGCTGCAAGCCACCTGGAATCATTGGAGCCAGAAGAAACGGAAGCCTATATTCTGCACAGATTGAAGGCAGTGGGTTGGCAAGGTGATCCGGCATTGAGCAAGGCGATATTCCCTCTTATCTTCAAATTCAGTGAAGGTGTTCCGCGCCGGATCAACCTGATTTGCAGCCGCATGATGCTGCACGGTTGTGTCGAACAGCGTCACCAGATTGGTGTGCAGGACATACGTGAGGTGATTAAGGAGCTGCAGAGTGAGCATCTCGCTGCAGGCAGTAGTTTCTCAGATTATGACTTCCTTGTTGAGGATGAGTACGAGGAGATACCGGTATCCAGTCCGGTGATGGATTCGCCTCCCATGGAGGATCCTGTACCTGTACAGGAAAACCGTGGTGACGATTTGAATCCTCCGGATTCCGAGGCCCCTTCGGTGCCACAGGAAGTGAAGTTGCACGCCGTTGGCGACAGGTCGATAGATAATGGGGAGCAGCCTCCTGTGATCGGCGTTGCTCCTACGCAAAAAAAAAAGATAACCTAGATAGGCTCGACAACAATGAGTCGACTCTCCCGGATATAACTGTAGAGAGCTCGTTAGATAATCCCTTACCTGAGCCCGTTTCAATCTCACCGCCACACCTCGCGCCGGTTGCAAGCAGTCCGCTACTACCCACGGAACCAGCGGAAGAGCCCGTCCAGCCATGGCCATTGGATTCCTTTTCGGCGGTAGCCGGCTCCGGGGAGTTGGAAGAGCGAGTAAAGGAGCCTGAGGTTCAAACCGCCCGCAGTCCTGTTAACGTTGCCGTAGTTGCCCTGGTTCTTGTTGTTCTTGTTGGCCTGGTAGTGCTGGGAACCCAGTACGACAAATCGGCTGCCTGGCGGGACAGGGTATCTACCTGGTGGGGTGAGTTTTCTACAGTACAGCCTCCGATTGAAAATAGCAGCTCGATCCCACGTATTCCCGAGGCGCCTGAGGTTCAGCTGCCCATGGACTCAGTCCTGGATAAGGTAGCCCTGGACTCCATCCCTGAACTTGAGACGCTGCCGACTGTTGAGCCGGAATTGCCTGCGACCGAGACGGAGGAATTATCGGAGTTGGAGGCAGCTTTACCTGTGCAGGACGAGCAGGGGGCAGATGTCCAATCGGATCCTGAGTGGGCAACCGAAGAGGCAGGGAATCTACCTGATGAGGCTTCGTTGGATAATCCAGTGCAAGGCACTGTAATGACCTTTACGGATAACGGGTTTTCCCAGTCTGAGGACTCGATCCAATCGGAGGAGCCCGTTCAAACGAGTGTTCCTGCTACTACAGCATCCCTGGAAGAGGAAGGTGCCGGTGACTCCGCCGCTGCTAAACTAATCCCGGCCACAGAACACTTACTGCACGTCCAGTTTGGCTTCGATAGTTCGGAGTTTTCAAATGAGTCCCTGGGAGTGCTGGAGCGGGCTTTGGAGTTGCTGAATAGCGCACAAGGCAGCCGCGCTTTTATTACCGGGTATTCAGATAACCAGGGCAAGGAGCAATATAATCTAAGTTTGTCACGTCGCCGCGCTGAAACAGTGGCTCGATATTTGGCCGACAAGGGTATCCAGCAGACGAGATTGCAGGTTGAAGGTCGAGGTGCAATTCAGGTCTCGGAGAATACCGGCGCGCAGGAATTATTGCCCAGCTATAAGGAGTGGCGCATTGTTGAAATTCGTATCAGTCTCCCCGGTCGTCCTTGATGTTCGGGGCTGTTTTGAGCGATATTTTCACGGTGGAGAAGTGCCGGGAGAGCCATGCCTTCAAAGCAGCTCGTTGAGTGGAAGTTTATTTGTGATATGGTTCACAATGTTTAGTCGGGACTCGAAACAGCCAGTTCCCGCGTGCTAGACTCAAGGGGAAAATCTGGGGTAATTACCAGCTCACGGGAGAGCGCAATGCCTGATCTTAAAAAGAATGTAAATGGTTTCCGTACAAGTCAATCTCTGCTCACTGGAGCATTAATGACTGTCGCTTTATGCCTCAGTGGCTGCAGCTCAAATTCCTACCCACCGGTTCCCGAGCCCCAGCGAAGTTTGGAGCCCGACTACGAGTATATAGTTGGTCCGGGTGACTCTATGGAAATATTTGTCTGGGGTAACGAGGAGCTCACCACCGGGGGTGTTGTTCGACCCGACGGTAAATTGACGACGCGCCTGGTTGAAGATCTGGTAGCCAGCGGCAAGACCTCTACCCAACTTGCCAGGGATATCGAGGCGGCCTACGCTGAATACGTACGCCAACCTGTGGTCAGTGTGATAGTCGGCGGTTTTTCCGGCGTACCGGAACAGCGCATACGGGTTCTTGGTGAGGCCACCAACCCAACGGGTATTCCCTATACGCAGCATATGACCCTGTTGGATCTGATGATCGCCGTGGGTGGTATGACCGAGTTTGCGGATGGGAACGCTTCGGTATTAGTGCGGGTTGAGGATGGTAAGCAAAAATCCTTCGGTTTGCGACTGGATGATCTCGTTAAGGATGGTGACATTACAGCCAACCTGACGCTGGTGCCCGGCGACATTATCATCATATCCGAATCCTGGTTCTAGACTGAAAGCATCTAAACCAGGGTTTTTAGGGGACCTTTAAAAAATGCATGAAGTGCTATCACTCGTATTCACCTATGTCTGGGGTGCCTGGCGGCACCGCTGGCTGGCCTTGGTGGTCGCCTGGATTATTGCCCTGGCCGGGTGGTTCTGGGTATGGCAAATGCCGGAGGCCTATGTGGCCAAAGCCCGGGTCTACGTAGATACGAACACGGTGCTACGTCCACTCTTGCGTGGTCTGGCTATACAACCGGATATCGATGAGCGAATTATACTGATGAGCCGCACCTTGCTCAGTCGCCCCAATCTTGAAAAGCTGATGCGAATGACCGACCTTGATCTGGAGGTCAATACGGATCAGCAGAAAGAGAGATTGCTTTCTGAGTTGGGCAGTGCCATCTCTCTGGGCGGGGATAGCAGCAATACTTCGCTGTATTATATATCGGTCAAACACGAGGACCGTAATACGGCCCGACGTATCGCCCAGGCTCTCATCACTGTGTTTATTGAGAGCTCTCTGGGGGACAAGAGAACCGATAGTTCACAGGCACAGAGCTTTCTCGATCAACAGATTGCTGACTATGAGCAGCGCCTCATGATCGCGGAAGAGCGCCTGGCAAATTTCAAGGCGCAGCACAGGGATACATTGCCCGGTGCTGGCGGCAGCGACTATTATTCCCGTCTGGATAACGCCCGTAACGATTTACGGGGAGCCCGCCTGGTACTCAGCGAAATGGAAAACCGACAGATGGAGCTTGAGCGCCAACTGGATGGTGAGGAGCCGGTTTTCATTTCCTCCAGCATCATTTCCCCTTCAGCCACCATGTCACCACTGGACAGCCGTATCCAGATGTTGCGGGTGCGAGTGGATGACCTGCTTTCCCGGTACACCTATAAACACCCTGAAGTGCGTCAGATAAACGGTTTGATCGGTGAGTTGGAGGCAGAAAAAAGCCGAGAGCTTAAACAGATGCGGGAGGATACCGGCAACGGATTTAGTAGCTTATCAAATAGCCCCGTTTATCAGGGAATGCGCAAAATGCTCGCTGAAACTGAGGCGAATGCTGCGGAGCTGCGTGTTCGTGTGGCTGAATACGAAAGACGCATGAGCGCGCTTGAGGGCAAAGTTAACAGCATTCCGGAAACCGAGGCTCAGTTCAAGCAGCTCGATAGAGACTACGGCGTGGTCTCACGGCAGCACCAGGTCATGCTGCAACGTCGCGAGTCGGCGCAGCTATCAGATGACATGGAACACAATGCCAGCAGCGTGGTATTTCGCGTGATCGATCCACCCTTTGTACCATCGAGGCCCAGCGAGCCGAACAAACTGATGCTTAACGGTGGTGTGCTGCTGGTCGCCATGGGTATTGGAGTGGGTGTGGCGGTATTGCTCTTTATGTTATCTCCTGTGATAGGCGCCACCCACACCCTGGTGGATGTTACAGGGTTGCCGCTACTTGGGTCGGTATCGCTCAATCAACTGCCGGAAGAGAGAAGGGCGGAGCTGTATAGTCTGCTCACCTTTGCTGCTTTTACTGCGGGATTATTATTGATCTTCGTGGGGGTTAGCCTGGGAGAGGGTAACCTGGCTGTCTGACCTCGCGGTCAGTAGTGCAGGCTTGCTGAAACGGGAAAAAAACGAATGAGTTTGCCATGAGTATAATAGAAAAGGCAGTCAATGCACTCGAAAAGCAATCCGCACAGGCGGGTGAGCAGGCTGATGCTGCCAGTCAACATGATGACGCCGACACTGTGCAGAAAGCAGTTGCGGCTGAGACTGCCCCCAGCGAAAAGGCGACTCAGGTTGATCACAAGGCTGTAGTTGAGCGTTCTGTTGTCGCGCCTGAGCCCGTTGTAAAAGCGACAGGCAGTAAGCAGGTTCCTGCCAATGAGGCAATAGTTAATATCCCGTTTGATGAACTTCAGGCCATGGGTATGGTGACTCCGGCCTTGCCCCGCAGCCGTATTGCCGAAGAGTTTCGTACCATCAAGCGCCCACTGCTTACCAATATTTTTGGCGACGCCGCGGCCAGGGTCAGTAACTCTAACCTGGTGATGGTGACGAGTGCGATCCAGGGCGATGGCAAGACCTATACCTCTATCAGTCTGGCGATCAGTGTCGCCATGGAAATGGACAAAACCGTTTTGTTTGTCGACGCCGATATTGCCAGGGCAAGTGCCGGTCGTATGCTAGGTGTGCCCGATGGTCGGCCGGGATTGTTGGACGTACTGGAAAATAAAGGCCTCTCGGTGGGAGATGTTTTGCTGCGCACCAATATACCAAAACTGGCGATAATGCCTACCGGCAATATCCATGAACACTCTAATGAGCTGCTCGCCAGTGATAGCATGGAGAAGCTGATGAGAGAGTTATCGCAGCGCTATCCTGATCGGGTCATTATTTTCGATTCCCCACCTCTGTTGCAGACTACCGAAGCTGGAGTTCTGGCGAGTTTTATGGGCCAGATAGTCTTCGTGGTGGCAGCGGATAAGACGCCACAGCAGGCTGTCAAAGATGCCCTGGAGCGCATTGGTGAAGACAAAATGGTAGGCATGGTTTTAAACAAGGCACGCAGAGGGCGCGGCAACCCATTTGGTTACGACTACGGTTACGGCTACGGTTATGGCTACAATTCTCGCGAACGTGGCGAGCAACAGGAGGGAGCCGGCTGATACCCGGCGACGCCATGGTCCAACCATCCCAAAAAATTGCGTTGTATGTAGCCTGTCTAGCAGCTATTGCAGCCCCGCGTGTGTATTGTGCAGAATGGAGCGCCAACGCGGGTGTTACCCCCGGCGTAGTCCTCACCGACAATATCTGTTTGTCGGCGGATAATGAGGAAAGCGATATTTATGCCACGGCCACTCCCAGCTTTTCCGTCCGGGGCAAGGGTAATAAAGCTAATGTGAGCCTGTCGACTTCGGTTGATTTGAATAGTCTCAGCGATGGCGAATTGAAAAGTAACAATTGTGGTTCGGGTGATCTGGATAGGGATCGCGATCGCACCCTGCCGAGCCTGAGTGCCAGAGGCGATGCCGTACTGATCGATCAGTGGTTGTTCATTGATGCAGATTCAACTTCATCCCAGAATTCTGTCAATGCCTTTGCATCAGGCGGGGACGATAGAGCGGATCGCACAGGAAATACCAACACCACCTTCCGGTATAGCGTCAGTCCCTATATTTCTCGCCGTTTCAAAAACGCCGCCGACTTGTACCTGCGCTATACCTATGATGATCAATACAACACTAAAGATATTGTCGGTGATAGCTCCAAGAATTCGGCCAATTTACTGTTGAGTAGCGGCGCCAGATTCTCGCCTATTTCCGTGTCTTTGCAGGGTGATTACAGCAAAGTTGATTATGCTGAGTCGCAATTGGCTGCTAACGATAACAGTGAGCTCAAGTCGGCGCAGGTCAACGGAGCGTATCAGTACAATCGTACCTGGGCCATCAATGGCTATATTGGGGACGAGTGGAATGATTTTGTCTCCACCCGCGACGATATTGACGGCGCCTACTGGGGAGCAGGTCTAACCTGGACGCCCACATCGCGGACCTCGGTGGATATTGGTACCGGGGATCGTTTCTTTGGCAGTACGCCATGGTTACGGATAAGCCATAGACACAAGCGCAGCTTCTTCTCCGCCAACTATGAGAAAACGCTGACCTACAGCCGCGATGTCAGAACGCTGGGAGCGGATGGCAGTATTGATGACCCCCTGACTGACACCAGCTTAAGTAACAGCCCTATCCTCGATGAGCGCTTTACCCTGCTGTATGCCTTTAGTGGCCGGCGTATGACTATAGGTGTCAATGGCAGTTACTCAGACCAGACCCGGGAGCGTGGTGGAGACCTTAGCCAAGTAGATCTGGACCTCAGGGAATCTACGTTTAAACAGGCCTCAGTGTCTGTGACGCGTCCGTTGGCCAGGAGTGTGTCCGTTTATACTCGCCTGAGTTGGAGCGAGCAGGAGCCAAAGGGAGATGGACTTGAATCTCTTGCGCAGTCAGAAACGTGGGCTCTGACGGCCGGCGCAAGTCGTCCCTTGAACGACAGAATGAACTTAACTATCAACTACAAGTATACGGACAGGCAGTCGGATAACTCCCTGAACCAGTACCAGGAAAACCGGATCACCCTGAACGTCAGGTTTAATCTTCTTTAAGGGGTGGCGTACATGTCGGTGACATCGGGATCCGGGCAGGTCCTCTGCATAGTCGGTGCCAGACCTAACTTCATGAAGATCGCGCCCATCATGCGCGCCTTTGCACAAGCGGAATCTGCTTTGTCCGCCAGGTTATTGCATACCGGGCAGCACTACGATGCCGCCATGAAACATGCCTTTTTTGAGCAATTACATATTCCTGAACCGGACATCGACCTGGAAGTGGGTTCCGGTACTCACGCCCAGCAAACAGCCGATATTATGAAACGCTTCGAGCCGGTGCTGGACGACAATCCGCCAGCGGCTGTGTTGGTTGTTGGGGATGTTAATTCTACTATCGCCTGTGCCCTGGTAGCAGTGAAAAAAGGTATTCCGGTCATTCATGTAGAGGCTGGCCTGCGCAGCGGTGATCGGGAAATGCCGGAAGAGATCAACCGGATCCTGACAGACCAGTTGTCCGACCTCTTGTTCACTACAGAAGAGAGTGCTGAAGATAATCTTGCACGGGAGGGCATAGGTCGGTCCAAAGTGCATTTCGTCGGCAATGTCATGATCGACACACTGTTATATAACCTTGAATATGCGGTCCAGGCAGCTACTACCTTATCTGGTACTGATGTTGCAGCCGACGACTATGGCCTGATAACGCTGCACCGCCCCTCCAACGTGGATGACCCCGAGGTATTGCAGAGACTGCTGCGGGTGTTGGGGGCAATCAGTGAGCGCACTCCCTTGTTGTTCCCTATGCATCCTCGTACTGCGGCACGTATCGCGGATGCCGGTCTCAGCGATTTGTTGAATAGTTACGCTATTACCACCTTGCCACCCCAGGGCTATCTGGAGATGTTGGGCCTGATGCGTGGCGCCCGGGTTGTGCTGACCGATTCCGGCGGCATCCAGGAAGAGACTACCGCGCTGGGTGTACCCTGCATCACCTTGCGGGAAAATACGGAGCGGCCCATTACCGTCACTAGTGGTACCAATACCATTGTTGGCACTGACGCAGACCGAATCATGACGTGTTATGAAGAGGTTATGGCCAGCGGGGGTAAGGCGGGTAGGGTGCCTGACCTTTGGGACGGCAGGGCGGCACAGCGCATTGTGTCTGTAATTAATGACTGGGTTGCGGGGTCTGGTTGATGCACTCCGCAGGTCACGATCGGCAGGCTGAGACTGTGGTTAACGCCATGACGGTCGATGTGGAAGATTATTTCCAGGTGTCGGCCTTCGAACCCCATGTGGACAAGACTCACTGGCAGACTCTACCCGCACGCGTTGAATTCAATACCGAGCGAATCCTTGAACTGTTTGAGGCTCACCAGGTGCGCGGCACCTTCTTTACGCTGGGATGGGTGGCTGAACGCTATCCTGGCCTTATCAGGAAAATTGTAGATCAGGGTCATGAACTGGCCAGTCACGGCTGGGAACATACGCGGGTTAGCTCCCAGACGCCACAGGAATTCCAGGCGGATATCTCACGTACGCGCAAGCTGCTGGAAGACACCGGTGGTGAACGGGTACGCGGGTACCGCGCCGCCAGCTATTCCATCGGTGCCACGGAGACCTGGGCGTGGGATGCCCTGGCAGAGGCGGGCTACCTTTACAGTTCCAGTATAGTGCCTATCAAGCACGATCATTACGGGATGCCCGGTGCTTCGCGGTTTGCCTTTCGGGCGGCGCAAGACAGGCTGCTGGAAGTGCCAATTACCACCGTGTCGATGGCGGGACACAACGTCAATTGTGGCGGTGGTGGCTGGTTTCGTCTCTTCCCGTATGCTTTTTCTCGCTGGGCGCTAAAAAAGGTAAACCAACAGGAGCGGCAGGCCGGTATCTTCTATTTTCATCCTTGGGAAATTGATCCCCAGCAGCCCCGGGTCGATGGCCTTGGGCTCAAGACACGTTTTCGCCATTATCTCAATCTGCATCACACCTATCCACGCATCGAGCGCCTGCTGTCCGATTTTCGTTGGGGTCGAATGGATGAGATTTTTCTCAATGGGGATGAATCCTGATGGCCCTTGAAGTGAAGAAACTGGCTGAGTCCAACGTGGCGGCCTGGGAGGAATATGTACAGCGTGCGCCGGCTGCAACATTCTTCCACAGGGCCGGATGGAAGACAGTGCTGGAAAAGGCTTTCGGACACAGGACACACTTTCTGTATGCCGAGAAAGATGGAGCCATCGTCGGTATCCTGCCCTTGGCTGAGGTCAAAAGCGCCTTATTCGGCCACGCTCTGGCATCGCTTCCATTTTGTGTCTATGGCGGTATTGTCGCCGATACAGAGGCTGCTGCTGACCTCCTGCGTAACGAGGCGTGCCAGCTGGCGGATAGCCTTGGGGTTGATGCTATGGAGCTGCGCAATCCCAGCCCCAGTGACACCGACTGGCCGGTGAAGGACCTTTACTTCACCTTCAAGAAGGCGATCGAGCCTGAGGATGACGCCAATCTCATGGCCATTCCCAACCGGCAGCGGGCCATGATACGAAAGGGTATTAAAGAGGGCTTGCAGAGCGAATGGGATGACAATAGCGAGCGCCTTTATCGCGTTTATTCCGAGAGCGTGAGAAACCTCGGCACACCGGTTTTCTCGGCCAAGTACCTACGCATTCTGCTGGAAGAGTTCCCTGATGACAGCAGTGTATTGATGATTACCCATGAGGGACGGGATGTCGCAGGGGTAATGAATTTCTATTTCAGGGACGAGGTACTGCCCTACTATGGTGGCAGTACTGCTGCGGCCCGCACAATCAAGGGCGTCAACCACTTCATGTACTGGGAGTTGATGCGATTTTCCGCAGAGCAGGGCTACAAGGTCTTCGACTTTGGGCGTAGCAAAAGTGGTACCGGTCCATTCAGTTTCAAGAAAAACTTCGGTTTCGAGCCGCTGCCCCTACCTTATGAGTACTACCTGGTCAAAGCGGACCGCATGCCGGAATTAAATCCCAGTAACCCGAAATACCGTCTATTGATCGACACCTGGGCCAAACTGCCCCTGCCAGTTGCCAATTTTTTTGGCCCCTTCCTGGCCAGGTCCCTGGGGTAGTATGATGAAGCCGCCATTGCTGTTTTTGTGCCATAGAATTCCCTACCCCCCCAACAAGGGGGACAAAATTCGCTCCTTTCATCTGCTACATCACCTGAGCCAGCATTTTACGATCTATCTCGCCACTTTTGTGGACGACCCGCAGGACTGGCCCTGGGTGCCTGAAGTGGAAAAATTCTGTCAGGAGTGCCTGTTTTTACCCCTGAAACCATGGCAGGCGAAAATACGTGGGCTGACCGGCCTGCTGACCGGGGAGGCTCTGTCGGTACCCTACTATGCCAGTAAGAAGATGGAGCTCTGGGTGAAGCAGCGGGTAACGCAACATGGGATTGCTAATGTGCTGGTATTTTCCTCGTCTATGGCTCAGTTCGTAATGGGTTCGGATCTCCAGTTCGAGCGGAAGGTTATTGATTTCGTTGATATCGATTCAGATAAATGGGAGCAGTACGCCCAGCAGAAGTCATTTCCTCTTAGCTATATTTATCGTCGGGAAGCGAAATGCCTGCTCGACTTTGAACGGCGACTGGCACAGCATTTTGATGCGGGCCTGTTTGTGTCCTCTTCGGAAGCGGCCCTGTTCAAGAAACTGGCGCCTGCCGCGGCCTCCAAGATTGGCTTCTACAACAATGGGGTGAATACCGACTACTTCCGGCCGCAGCCAGAATTGTACAATCCCTATCCGTCCGATATCAGGGCCCTGGTGTTTACGGGTGCCATGGACTACTGGCCCAATATCGATGCTGTCCTGTGGTTTGCGCGGGAAGTGCTGCCGCAGTTGTTGCCAAAGTTTCCGGAATTGCGTTTTTACATAGTGGGCAGTAATCCGTCCAAGGCGGTGCGCCAGTTGCAGGGCCAGCAGGGTGTGGTTGTTACCGGCAGGGTGGAGGACGTACGGCCCTACTTACAGTATGCGGTAGCTGCCATTGCGCCTATGCGTATTGCGCGCGGCGTGCAGAACAAGGTGTTGGAGGCAATGGCAATGGAGCAGCCCGTTGTGGTCAGCAGTAAAGGGCTGGAAAGTATTGAGGCCGTTCACGGTGAGCAGGTTTTGCTGGCGGATAAAGCCCCTGAATACCTGGAGCATCTGCAGCAGGTGTTGCACGGTGACTGGCAGGGAATAGGTATACGCGCGCGACAGTTTGTCGTTGAAAACTTCGTGTGGGAGAAAAATCTCCCGGAAGTAGTCCTGCTACTGGGTCACTCCGTTGATGCGGATTCTGGTCTGGCGGTATCCCATGGCTGAACAAATCGACGTCATGAGGGCGAACAGCCAGAGCGCCACTAATGGTAGCTCCATGCTACCCGCCGTGATCTATTGCCTGGCGCTGTTGACCATGTTCCATGGAACCCTGTTTTCCATGGTGGAAATTTGGGATCGCTCTCAAACCTATATGCATGGCTACATCATTGCGCCGATTGCCCTGTGGCTGATCTGGGACAGGCGGGATTTTATTGCCGCTTTGCCAGTGCGTCCGGTTCTACCTGTGCAAGTGCTTATGCTGGGCGTTGGCTTGGTATGGCTTTTGGCCGAACTGATAGATGTCAATGTGGTGCGGCAGTTCGCATTAATAGCCTTGCTGGTTCTTGGAGTCTGGTCACTGGTGGGAAATGCTATTGCCAGGTGTATGGCATTTGCCCTGGGTTTTCTGTTTTTTGCAGTGCCGGCCGGGGACGTTCTAGTGCCCTACATGATGGAGTTTACAGCAAGCTCCACCGTTGCGTTGATAAAGCTGACCGGTATTCCAGTGTATCGGGAAGGTATGTTTTTCACCTTGCCTTCAGGTAACTGGTCCGTGGTTTATGCCTGCAGCGGCGTTCGCTACCTGATCGCATCTGTTACCCTGGGTGTGCTTTATGCGTACCTGACCTACCGCAGTACTTTAAAGCGCGTACTCTTTACCCTGCTGTCCGTCGTAGTGCCCGTACTGGCCAATTCCTTGCGCGCCTACATAATCGTCATGCTCGGCCATTTGAGTGATATGAAAGTTGCCACCGGCGTTGACCACCTGCTCTACGGTTGGGTCTTCTTCGGTATCGTTATGTTTATTCTGTTCTGGCTGGGATCATTCTGGCGCGAGGATACGATGGTTGCCCCCGGTAGTCTGCAATCAGGCGATGCTGGCTCCGGTAATGGAAAAGCCTCGGTGAATCCCTGGTTGGCATTAGTCACCGCTCTTATCGCGGCGGGAATCTGGCCAGCGTTTTCCGCAGTACTGGAGAGCATGCCGAAAACACAAGTTGAACAACTTCTCGTTGCCCCTGAACCTGCCGATGACTGGAGCTCCCTGCCTGAATCGCGGTGGGATTGGCGGCCACTGAGCAGAAATCCTGACCGAGAGACCAACCAGTTCTATGAATACCAGGAGCAGGTCGTGGCGCTCTCTGTTTTCCAGCATTTCCAGCAGGAGCGTGGTGCCGAACTTGTTAGTGGTATGGATCTATTTTTACCCACCGGCGAAACCTGGCGGATTGCTTCTCGAGGCCTGGAGAGTATCGAGTTGGGCGACGGCCTGGTGACTGTGGACCGGGTCAACCTGGCCAGGGGGAATGACAAGCTGCTGGTATGGTCCTGGTACCGAATAGGCGAGCACTATACAGCCCGCCGTTATGAAGCCAAGTTCTGGGAGTTGATTGAGAAAGTCACCTTCAGCGACAAGGGCTCGGCCCACATTGTCCTGGCAACCGATATCGTTGATAAAGAAAAAGGCCGCGCGATCCTGCAAAGATTCATTGCGGACCATCTGGCGGCGGCTGAGGCTGCCCTGGACAAACGACCGCAGGGACAGGAGCAGTGACGGGTCAGCCCCCACCCCTTGTGGTACATATTATTTATGCCCTGGGTACGGGGGGGCTTGAAAATGGCCTGGTGAATGTGATTAACCGTACTCCTGCCCAGCGCTATCGGCATGCCATTGTCTGTTTGACCGACTCCGGGGAATTTGCCGGCAGGATTTCAGCGCCCGATGTGCAGATAGTGGCTTTGTATAAGAAGCCCGGACATGATGCAGGTATGTATTGGCGGCTTTGGAAGGCACTTCGCGAACTGTCGCCTGCTATCGTTCACAGCCGCAATCTAGCCGCGCTGGAAGCACAGGCGCTGACAATATTGATACCGCGTGTTAAACGTGTGCATGGCGAGCACGGACGTGACATGTCTGATCTGCATGGCACCAATTGGAAGTACCGTCTACTGCGTAAGGCCATGAGTCTGTTGATACACCGGTATATCGCGGTGAGCAAGGATTTGGCAGTCTGGATGTCGACAGTGATTGGTATTCCAGCAGTACGCATTCAACAGATCTATAACGGTGTGGACCAGCTGCGATTCAGTCCGTCACTGGAAGGGGCGCAGGACGTTTTCCCCGCTGGATTTTTGCCCTCTGGTCCGGTGGTGGTGCTGGGCAGTGTGGGTCGTCTTGCCGAGGTCAAGGACCAGGCCAGCCTGCTCCAGGCCTTGCATCTTCTGGTAAGTAGCAGGCCGGAACTGGGTGACAAGCTGCGGCTTGTGTTAGTGGGTGATGGTCCCTTGCTGGCTGATCTGGAACGGCAGATTGCGGCATGCGGCATTGGTGAATTGGTATGGCTGGCTGGGGACAGGGAGGATGTGTCCCAGCTGCTGCAGGCCATGGATATCTTCGTGTTGCCGTCACTGGCTGAAGGGGTCTCAAATACAGTATTGGAGGCAATGGCAACGGGGTTGCCCGTTGTGGCTACAGATACCGGGGGTAACCCGGAACTGGTTGAGCACGGCGTGAATGGCTACCTTTTACCGGTGCAGGATCCACAGGCCCTGGCCGATACCTTACTGGCGCTGATTGACGCTCCGGATGAGCGAGTTCGAATGGGGAAAAATGGATTAGAGAAAGTCCGCAAGACATTTGATTGGGACCATACGGTTGCAGCCTACCTTGCTGTGTATGACCAATTGCTCGGACGGACAGGAATGGATGAACAAAATCAGGGGAACAACACAGACGTGAACCAGGCCAGGGTAGGATAGAACATGTGCGGTATAGCGGGTATTTTTGACTTGCGGGGCCAGGCGCCTGTTGATGAAGCGCTACTGCGGTCTATGAACCAGACCCAGTTCCACCGCGGTCCCGATGAGGGTGGGGTACACATCGAACCCGGGGTAGGGTTGGCTCATCGCAGGTTGTCCATTATCGATTTATCCTCCGGCCAACAGCCGATGTTCAGCGCGGACGGCAAGCTCTGCGTCGTCTACAACGGTGAAATCTACAATTTCATGGAGCTGCGCGAAGAGCTGTCCGCGAAAGGACATCAGTTCAGTACGCACTGTGATACTGAGGTGATTCTCTACGCCTGGCGCGAATGGGGCGAAGCCTGTGTGCATCGGTTTCGCGGCATGTTTGCTTTTGCCCTGTATGACCGTAATGCCCAATGCTTGTTTTTGGCGCGCGATCGCGCTGGTATTAAACCGCTGTACTATGCGGTCTTGCCAGGCGAGCAGCTCGTGTTTGGATCTGAGCTGAAGGTTCTGAAAGCCCATCCCCACTTACCTCGAAAACTGGAACCACGGGCGGTTGAAGATTACTTTGCACTGGGCTATGTCCCGGAACCGAAGACAATTTATCGCGATGTATTCAAGTTATCACCTGGCCACACTTTGCTTGTGCAAAGGGGCAGGCCGTTGGCGGCGCAGCAGCAGTACTGGGATATTCCATTTGCGCCCGTGCAGTTTGCATCTGAAATGGACCTGCAGCAGGAATTGCTGGCGCGTATGCGCGAAGCGGTTGATGTGCGACTGGTTTCTGAGGTGCCCTTGGGCGCCTTCCTGTCTGGTGGTGTCGACTCCAGTGCGGTGGTGGCCATGATGGCGGGCTTGCAGGACGACCCGGTCAATACCTGTGCTATCGGTTTCGATGTCAAGCAATTCAATGAGACTGAGTACGCTAGCGAGGTGGCGCAACGTTACGCTACCAATCATTTTGAACAAACAGTAGACAGTGATGATTTTGGCCTTCTTGACGAGTTGGCAGCGCTCTACGATGAGCCCTATGCCGATAGCTCAGCGATACCCACCTATCGCGTCTGCCAGTTGGCGAGGCAGAGGGTGACCGTAGCGTTGTCGGGCGATGGCGGGGATGAGCACTTCGCGGGCTATCGCCGTTACCGCTGGCATATGAACGAGGAGCGCGTCCGTTCAGCTCTGCCGCTGGGTATACGCCGGCCGGTGTTTGGTGCACTGGGTCGACTTTACCCCAAGGCCGACTGGGCGCCTCAGGTATTTCGTGCCAAGACAACCTTCCAGTCACTGGCCCGCAACTCGGTGCAGGCCTATCTGCATTCAGTCTCGTTGACCTCGGCTGAGCAGCGCCAGAGTATGTTCAGCCAGCGCTTGAAAAGCGAATTGCAGGGTTATTCGGTACAGGAGGTGTTTGATCACCATGCGCAGCGCAGCCCGACTGACGACCCGTTATCATTAATCCAGTACCTGGATATGAAAACCTATCTGGTCGGTGATATTTTGACCAAGGTAGACCGCGCCAGTATGGCTCACTCCCTGGAAGTACGAGTTCCCCTGCTGGATCACAAATTTGTGGAATGGGTCTCGGGCATTCCTTCCCATTACAAGCTTCGTGGACAGGAGGGCAAGTACATACTGAAGAAGTCCCTGGAATCCCACTTGCCTGATTCTGTGCTGTATCGCCCTAAAATGGGCTTTGGTGTACCGCTTGGAAAATGGTTCCGTGGGCCGCTGAAGGACAGGCTACGCACCTCAATAGTGGAAGGTGGGTTGGCGGACACCGGCTTGTTTGATCAGCGTTTTCTGGAACAATTGGTGTCGGACCACCAGACCGGGCGGCGCGAGTACAGCGCACCACTATGGTCGTTGCTTATGTTTCAGGCAGCCATCAAGAATGATGACTTTGCGATAGGTTGAAGTGAGATATGCGCGTACTGCACATCCTTGATCATTCTATCCCGCTGCAGAGCGGCTATACATTTCGCACTCGCAATATATTGCGATACCAACGAAAGCTTGGCTGGGAAACCTATCATGTCACAGGTTTGAAGCAGGGCGATGGCACAGTGCTGGAGGAGGAGGTAGATGGTTTACATTTTTACCGGACTCCCGGCGCAAGGTCTATATTTGCGCGCCTGCCTGTATTGAACCAGATTCACGTGGTCAACACACTGGCAAAGCGACTGGAACAGGTCGTTGAGCAGGTCCGGCCCGATATTTTGCACGCCCATTCGCCGGCATTGAATGGTCTGGCGGCTCGTCGTGTTGCCCAAAAGTTTGATCTTCCACTGGTTTATGAATGTCGTGCTTTCTGGGAAGACGCTGCTGTTGATCATGGGACTAGTACCGAGTGGGGCCCACGCTATAGATTGACCCGGGCCCTGGAGAGCCGGGTGTTC
>CBDTVJ010000006.1:0-25334 GCA_965363655.1 uncultured Halieaceae bacterium
CTTTACTCCCTGAGCTGGCAGGCCCTTCAGGATTTCATCCGTATAGGGTTGCAGCCATTCCTCGCGCCCGAAGCGAGATTGAAAAGTGACTATGTAGTCTGCTTCAGCCAGGCCCAGTTCCTGCGCCACCAGGCGGGAGGTCTTGAGGCATTCGCAGTGGTAAGGGTCGCCCTCTTCCAGGTAGCGCCGCGGCACTCCGTGGTAGGAAAAAAGCAACTTGTCTGCAGTGCCATGTTCGGATTGAAAGGCCCTGATGCTATCTGCCAGGGCGGTGATATAGGCCTTGTTGTCGTGATAGTGACTCACAAAACGCAGCTCCGGCAACCAGCGCCGCTGAGTGAAATCTGCCGCCAGCGCATCGAAGGTAGAACCAGTGGTAGCGCCGCTGTACTGCGGATAAAGGGGCAGTACCAGTAATTTCCTGATACCGCGATCGAACATGCCTTGCAACACTGACTGAATCGATGGTTGGCCATAGCGCATGGCGAATTCTAAAACCACCTCATCGCCAAACTGCTGTCTCATGCGTGCCCGCAGGGCTTCTGCCTGGGCCTCGGTATGAAACAGCAGGGGCGAGCCCTGCTCCGTCCAGACCGTCCGGTAGGAGGCGGCCGAGCGGCGCGGTCGAATGTTGAGGATGACGCCATTGAGGATAAACCACCACAAAAGGCGCGGTACCTCGACCACCCGGGGGTCCGATAGGAACTCCTTCAGGTAGGTCTTGAGCGCTTTTTTCTCGGGTGCTGCGGGCGTGCCAAGGTTGGTGATGAGAACACCAACCCGGGAAGGTGCTTCGTGATTGAAATTTTGGGTGCCGATATATTTCATGGTGCCGCTAATATACGTAGGCCTGCCGCTGATGCCAAGTGGCAGCAAAAAAAGCTCCTGTTGTTTGCCGAGTCTACCTAGACCTCTGCGAAATTCCAGAATTCGCCGTCGTCCCGGTCTGAATTGCGGTTCTTCTTCACCACGAGGTTGGGCTCGGTGATGCTTGAATCTGGCAGCCCGCTGATGTCAGCGTTATCGCCATACTTCTCGCGCAGTTCATCAATGGGTGCAAATTCCAGCGCCCTCAGGGGGCAGGATTCAACACAGATCGCACCTTTGCCATCCTCGATCCTGTCTGAACAACCGTCGCACTTGGTCATTACACCCTTCACTGCATCGAACTGGGGTGCATCGTAGGGGCAGGCTTTGGCGCAGGCGTGGCAGGCAATACACAGGGAAGGGTCTACCTGCACTATCCCGTCCAGAGAGCGTTTGTGCATAGAGGCGGTGGGGCACGCCGAGACGCAGACCGGGTTGCTACAGTGGTTGCAGCCGATAGACAGGTAATAACTGAAGACACTCTGCTCGAAAGTTCCGTCCCCGTTTTCCATCCAGTCGCCACCGCCGTATTCATAGACTCGCCGCCATTTCACATCGATAGGCAGGTCCTTGCGGTCCTTGCAGGAAACATGGCAGGTTTTGCAGCCGGTGCACTTTTCGGTATCGATGAAGAAGCCGTATTGCTGTTGTACTTCCATTATGTTTTACCTCCCCTCTAGACCGAAATCTTCACACGCATGGTGTGTTGCGGATTGCCTTTGGACACTGGGTGTAGCATGTAAGTGGTCAGCGTATTGCTGCAGCCACCCTGGTCCACGCCATTGGCGTCAGGCTTATACCAGGCGCCCTCTGCCATGGAGACCACGCCCGGGATGATGCGAGGTGAGACCTTGGCCTTGATTCGCAGTGAGCCAGCGGGGCTTGTGAGGGTTACCATTTGGCCGCTTTCGATGCCCAGGCGCTGTGCATCCAGCGGGTTGATCCAAGTGGCATCTTCTACCGCCTCGCGCAGATTGGCAACGTTATGGTAGCTGGAATGGGTGCGCCCCTTCGTGTGGTAACCCACCACCTGGAACGGGTACTCGTCGCGGGTATCCTCGTCCTCGTAGCCTTGCCAGGTCACTACGTATTTTGAGAGCGGCCGAATCTGGGCGTATTCCTCATCAGAGGAGGGTATCCACTCTGCCTCTTTTTTTGCCCAGTCCAGGGAATAGATTTCGATTTTGCCCGAAGGTGTACCGAGTTTCGGCGCATCGTCCGCGCTGACTGCGGCGCCGGTACCGAAATTACCCTCGACATAATCCTGCAGTGCGATGTAGGTCTCTGGAGAGAACTTGCGGAAAAACCCGGCCTTCTGCGCCTCGGCATAGGACGGTGGTAAGCCAAGATCAGTGTTGCTGGATTTGGTCAGCTCGTACAGGTGTGCAAGCCACTCCTCCTCTGTGCGCCCTTCGCTGTACTGCGCCTCCACACCCCATTCCCGGGACAGTTCCAGGCCAATGTTATAGAGGTTTTTGGTGTTGTAGAGTGGCTCCAGGGAGGTGCTCATAAAGGTGAGGTAGCCGGTTTCACCAGAGGCATAACTGTCGTTGGCCAGGTCGTTCGACTCGACCCAGGTACTGTCAGGTAACACGTAATCGGCGAACATTGCCGTGGAGGTCATCCAGCAATCGGCGACTACGATCAGCTCACACTTGGAGTCGTCTTCCAGGATTTTCTTGGTGTAATTGATGTCCGAGTGTTGGTTGATCAGGGCGTTGCCGGTGGAAGAGAACACCGCCTTGATGTTGGTGCCGAGTTTTTCATCCTCCCCGAGACCCTTGACGGCATAGCGCTTTTCGTCCATCTCGGCGCCGCTCTCTATCGCCTCGGCCCACACGTGGAAGGGGATGCTGGCGCTCTCGGGGTTGGAACCGGAAGACATACCGCCCCGGGACAGGCCGAAATTCCGCGGCAGTTCGCCGGTGTTGACCCCGGACTGGCCGATCTTGCCGGTCAGGATCGGCAGCATGTAAAGGGCGCGCATGGTTTGCTCGCCGTTAGCGTGGCGGTTGCACCCGGCCCCGGCCATGATGAAGGGGGCCTGGGCGTCCATGAGATAACCGGCGATGCGTTCAATGTTGGCGGCGGGGACGCCGCAGATCGGGGCTGCCCACTCGGCGCTGTGAGCCATGGTGAACTTGCCCTCACCGAGAATGTAGTCCCTGTAGTTCTCTTCAACGTCTATGTAATCGGCATAGTCGGGGTTGTCGATTTTCGCCTGTTCCAGGGAGGCGCGATCGTAACCGATACACAGTTCATCCAGGAACTGTTTGGAGTTCTCGTCCACCCAGCCGGAGCTGATCATCACATGCGCGATGGCTTCGGCCAGCGCGGCATCCGTCCCGGGGCGTATCGGTACCCATTCATCGGCCTTGCCCAGATCAGAGTCTGTGTAACGCGGATCAACCTGTATATTGCGAAATGGTTTGCCGCTGGCCTTGCGGTCCTCGATGGCATTGAGGAGATCCCATTGCTCACCGGAGCCGGACATGCGGATTTCATAGGGGTTAAACGCAAAGCCCAGCAGCAGGTCGGCGTTGCGCATTTCCCGCAGCCGCGTACCCGAGGTACCCCCTGTACCGTAGGTGGCGGGCCCGGCCACGTTCAGGGCGGCCCAGGAATAGTTGCCGTAGTAACTCAGGTGGCCGCCGCTCATGCGCAGCGCACGCTGGATACAGGCGCTGCTGGAAAAGCCGTAATACGCGCCGGAGCCGTAGTGGTGGTAAATGGACCGGGGGCCGTACTGGTCTCGCAGTCCGGTTACCTTGGCGGCAATTTCGGAAATAGCCTGCTCCCAGGTGATTTCTTCGAAGTCACCAGTGCCGCGTTTGGATCCTGCGCGGCGTTTTAGCGGGTTGCGCAGACGATCCGGCGCATAAGTGCGCTGCTTGATGCTGCGTCCGCGCAGGCAGGCGCGCACCTGGTGATTGCCGTATTCATCTGTGGCGCTGAAATCCGTTTCGACGCGTACAATGCGGCCCTCGTCGCTGATAATACGCAGCGGGCAGTTGGAGCCGCAGTTTACCAGGCAGGAACTGAAGTTTGTGGTTTCGGTGGTGCTCGCTGGTGGCGGTGTGGCTACAGCCTGCGAGGAACCACCGCCACCACAGGCGGATACCACGCTCACCGCGCTCGCGGCAGCGCTTAATTTCATGAATTCGCGTCGGTCCATTGTCATGACGTCTTACCTCGTGACGGGTTACTGCAATGAATAGGTGAATGAGAGCATGAGCAGGTTGGCATTATAGCGGTCACCCAGGATCCCCAATGTTGTCAGGCCGTCGATGTCCTCATTACGCACATCTGCGAAATTGAAATCACGGTGCCTTTCGTAACGGTAATCGAGCCGCACGGATGTGTTTTTCCGCCACAGGTACTCGGCGAACAGCTGCGTGCTGTGCGACCACTGGTAGTAATCGCCGTAGTCGAGCCCGGGTTGCACGTCCGTGTCACTGTCCGATTCGCTGTACAGGTAGTCGGCCCCCAGGGAGAGTTTATCTCCCATCAAGCCATCCCAGCGGATACCGGCGCCCACATATCTGTACTGGTCATCAATGTGGTAGCTCCAGTCCGGTGAGGCTAGCTGTTGGCTTCCTTCCTGCTCCGAATCCAACCACTGCTGGCCACCATAGGCCTGCAGGTTGACCGTGTTGGACAATGCGTAACTGGCGCTGACGTCGTAGCTGTAGTCCTGGACGTCTGACAAGCCGATTTGAGTGTTGTCATAGTCGTCTTCTTTGTAGCGGCCGGTGACATCCACGGTAAGCCTATCGGTGGGCATGACCAACCAGGTGAATTCCAGTGCCACGCGGTTTCGGTCTGCCAGGTGATACTGCCGCAGCAGGTCATTATTCTCGCCAGTAGCATCGGTATCGCGGTAACTGGACCCGTCGCGCTCGGAGTAGCGCAGCTCTGTGGACAGACGATGGCCAGCTGCTGGATTGAAACGCAGTTTGCCGTAGAGACCATTCTCATCGGTGTCTTCGCGCGCCGCGGGTGAACGTTCAATGAATTTACCAAAATAACCAGCGTCCAGGCGCAGGTCACGGGTCAGGCGCCAGTAACTGTCCAGTGTGGCCTGGTGGCGGGTAACATCGTAAGTCACATTGCGCACCGGGTTACCTGAACCGGTAGCGGTGACCGACTGGTCAAAGGCGAAGCTGGGTGAATTGTTCTCCCTGTCGTAGTAGTCGTAGCGCGCGCCAAGACGCAGGGTTTTGTTGATGACACTGGTGACGCGGGCATTGCCCTTCATGATATCGACGTCGCCGTTATAGTGGGTGATGCCCAGCGGGACGCCCACGCCGGTAATGTAATCTTCATCCTGCTCCAGCCACTCCCGGGCGAAGCGTGCGCTGAAGCGTGTGTTGCCCAAGGCGTAATTGGCCTGGCCGAGGAGGGTGTGTGACTCGTTCTCCGGCGCCAGGGCCTTAAGTGCGGCGTCATTTTCGGCGTATACGCCGGTCTGGTCGTTGTTAAACAGCGAGCCAAGGTAGGAAAATGATGCCAGCCAATCAGCGCCTTTCAGTTCCGTGCCAGCGCTGAACCTGTCGTGCGTGTATTCGACCGGCTCGGCATAGTTGACGGGGCGGCGGTCAAGGTTGTTCAGTGAATTGCTGCTGTTGCCGTCGAGCTTCTCGTAACGGTAATCGCCAAAGGTCCTGAGGGCGAGGCCGAACAGATTATAGTCGTAGTCGAGGGCCAGGCCTGCGCGCTCGCGTTTCTTGTCCAGGGTGATGCGGCGCTCTTCCTCGCCAAGGATAAACGAATCTCCCGGCTGCCTGACGCTGGTGGTAGCGGTATCGCTCGCCACGGTGTAGAGCTCGGCGTAGGCCACCCGGGCGTCCAGACCGCGTAGCTGGTAGCGTGCTTTGCCGTAGCCCGACTCCATGCCCAGATTGCCCGCTTGATAGGACAGGGTGCCCTGTCCCTGGTGCTGTGCGTTTGCCTGTAACGCGGCAAAACCGCCGTCGGTGGCACCAAATTTATTGGCGATGTGATCATTGCTGCTGTCCACGCCGCCGACGCTGGCCCCGATCTCGCCGAAGCTGCCAGCGCGGGCGCAGTCTTCACACTTCCACCCCGATCGTTCGAGATCACTGGTATTTGCGTTGGCCAGGGAAAAATCTGCTGCCTGGCCACTGCTGGCGAGCAATGCGATGGCGATCAGTGGATAGCGTGTCTTCACGTTTTCACCTCCTTCAGCGCGCCAACAGGGCGCCCGACGGGTGATTGGACCCGTGGACCTGGCTGTGGCAATTCAGGCAGCTCTGCCCGATAACGAAGCTGCCGCTGGCATTATCCAACACCCGGCTGGGGTGCCCAGCGGACGCGTGGCAGCCCTGGCAGAGCTGTGGTGCGCGCCTGGACAGCAGGGCATCGTTGGTGCTGCCGTGCGGATCGTGGCAGTGGGAGCAGTCCTCGGTGACCGGAGAGTGCTCCCAGAGCATGGGTCCACGGGTTTCGGCGTGGCATTCGTAGCAGTTGTCATTCAGGGTCAGCTGCTTAAGGGCGCCTTCTGTAAGGCTGCCGTGGGGGTTATGGCAGCTGGTGCAGGTCATGTCGCTGCCAGCATGCACGCCTGCCAATGGATGGTGGCTGCGCTTGTTAAAGGCGGCGAGTTGATTGAGGTGGCAGCTGCCGCATGTCTCAACCTGCTGTACCGGGTCGCTTATCGGGTCGCGGGGGGCGTGTACACGGTGGCAATCGGCGCAGGCCAGGCCCTCGATATCGTGTTGGTTGAGGTGCCAGGCATTGTCAGCTTCTTTCAGGTGGCAGCTCAGGCAGACGGAATTCTGTAATTCGGCAGAGACGTTGGCGGTCTCGCCGAACTGTATCATGGGCTCTTTCTTGCCCCTGTGGCGACCGCGGGGCCCGTGACATGCCTCGCACTGTAACTCGGCCAGAGAACTGTGTGAGCTAACGAAGTCTCCGTGGGACGACTGGAACAGGGAGGCCGCGACTGCAGGCTCATCGTGGCAGCGCAGGCAGCTATCCGCTCCGCCACTGGAGTAATTGCCCTGCTGGAATTTCTCCAGCAGCAGCGCTTCGACATCGGGTTTATCCTGTGAGGCGTCCTGCTCGGCAACGGCTGGAAGAAGGAATGCGAGCTGGAGGAATAGAAACAAACTGCCCACGCTGTATCCGCAGATCAATACCAGCTTTCTAAACCGCACGTGAAAAGGGCGCATATGCCTGACTCGTGAAATTGACTGTTGGAAACAAATACAAAAATAAATATACACGGCGACAGGACAGTTATCCCTTGGCCCTGCCTGATACTAAATACAATTTAAGTCCAATTGAATTGATCTGGCAAGCGGTACAAGGGAGAATTGGCTATGCGTTGACTTGTATCAAGTCAACGCACATGAGAGTCGTTCAGGTCTTTGGGTGACTGCCAGGGCTCAACATATTCATGCCCGATCGGCGGCGCTGGCATAGTTGTACGCCGATCGACTCGCAGAGTTCGGCTATTGCCTTTCGTTGCGTATCGGAGTTCGCGGTCCAGCCTACATCATCTTTAATGACGACCTTGGCCACCGATACCAGCAGGTATTCAGACTGGGTTAGTTCCTGCTTCGCCTCCAGTGCTCCAAGACAATGGGCCAGCCCCTGGTGTAGGGCTTCCGGTAGGGGCACTTCCTGATCAGTGTCCTCCGGCTGTGTGCTGACCCAGGTTGTGGCCAGTAGTTCGATCACGTCGGCAAGCGATGTGGCACCCACAAACAGCTTATCGATGCTGGATCGGTTTTGCAGGCTCTGCCACAGGGCATCTCTCGTTTTAATCTTGCGAGCCATTTTGCGCCGTCGGGCCAGCAGACTCATGTTGGCAGCCACCTCGCTCTAGGCAAAAAGCGGTAGTTCACGGGGGGAGATATCCAGAAGATTTTGCCAGTAAGCGAGTAGATCCTGCAACAAGCGCGCGAACCCGCTGTAGAAACCGGTGACAGCGTTGTCCCGTACTTGCTCTATAACCCGGTGGCTCCAGGGAAGCAGGTGGTCCCCCAGTAACTCGGCTACGTCACGTACCTCGCCGGTACGGCTGGCCTGCTCAAACAGGCGACTCAATACCCCAATCACCAGCCCTATATGATCCTCGGGCTCGGAGTGTGTGGTGCTGAACTGAATGTCCCTGGCGTTGCAGAAGTGCTTGAACTGCCGCGAGGTTTCCCCGCACACCAGATTGTCCCGATCCGTGTACACCGATCCCCAGGGATAGGCCTTCATGCCGCCCGGACCGATGAACAGGCTGTAATAATCTTTCTCGATATCTTCGAAGTGGTCAGCTTCGAGGCTGGCGGTGATTGCCGCCAGGGCGTCTGCGCTTGCATCGCCGTAGTCTGGCCACTGCGCGAGGAAAGCCTGCTGGCGTATCTCATCGAGGTAGGCATGCGTGGGTTTGAAGTAGAATACATTGTGCAGGATGCCGCAGGCCGCCCCGGCTGCAGCCAACTCCATGCTGGACAGGGCAGGCAATTCAACTACCTGCTGTTCGGGTGGGCACACATCACCAGTCATTGGGTATCCATTTCGAGCCTGGCGTATGCCAAAGCTTCTGCCACAAACATTCACTATCCAGGGACATAATTCCTACCACTGACGACGCTAACACTCTCAAGCGTGAAAAACTCCAAATGCCTGAAGAAATACTAGCACCCACGACCCGCACCGCAATTGATCTGCCGCAATACTATTCGACTCCGGTGCTTGCATTCTGAAGGGCTGGCTTCGGGATCCGGGCCTTCGAAGTCGGTGAGTGCTACGATGTGTTCGGGGTCACTGTTCAGGCAGGGGATGTAGCTGTACTTCTCGCCCCCTGCACCGATGAAGTAGCCGCGATTTTCCACGCCGATCTCTTCCAGCGTCTCCAGGCAGTCTGCGGAGAACCCCGGGCAGACTATTTGCACCGACTTTACGCCTTGTGCCGGCAGGCCCTTCAGGATTTCATCCGTATAGGGTTACAGCCATTCCTCGCGCCCGAAGCGAGATTGAAAAGTGACCAGGTAGTCTGCTTCAGTTAGGCCCAGTTCCTGCGCCACCAGGTGGGAGGTCTTGAGGTATTCGCAGTGGTAAGGGTCGCCCTCTTCCAGGTAGCGCCGCGGCACTCCATGGTAGGAAAAAGGCAACTTGTCCGCAGTGCCATGCTCGGATCGACAGGCCCTTATACTATCTGCCAGGGCGGTGATATAGACCTCTTTATCGTGATAGTGACTCACAAAACGCAGCTCCGGCAACCAGCGGCGGCGAGTGAAATCGGCTGCCAGCGCGTCAAACGTGGAACCGGTGGTGGCGCCGCTGTATTGCGGATACAGTGGCAGCACGATTTCAGAAAGCGACATAAACAGTGCATGAGTTTTCAGATTCAGCGAGTGGGTTTCGCAAGAGAGTTTACACAACCCGCTGCTTGCTTTTTCCACATTTCCGCGCAGTGGGCTGCTCGCAGCAGGGCTTGTCTTGCACAATAGTAATTCTCTGTTAGAGTCTGTGATTCTGACAGCCTGAGGAATGCTGGAAGTCGACATGATGCAACGATGGAGCTCAACTCACCTGCAGGCACTGGTTGACGCGCTCAAGAGCGAAGGCTGGCGTGTGCTGGGTCCATGCATTAGGGATCAGGCTGTGACATATGGCGACATCGATAAGTTGCCCGTCGGCTGGGGTGATGAACAGGAGGCAGGGCGCTATCGTCTTCGTCACCGTGGTGACCAGACCCGGTTTGGTTACAATCTTGGGCCGTCAACCTGGAAACAGTTCCTGTTTCCCCCGAGCGAGGCTATCTTCAGGTATCGTAACGGCGAGCTGGTAAGCGAGCGCAGCCAGCCGCAGCCAATGGCATTTATCGGTGTGCGGGCCTGTGAGCTGGCGGCAATTCAGGTTCAGGATCGTGTTTTCAATGGAGCGACAGCGGATCCCGGTTACCGGCAGCGACGTCAGGCGCTGTTACTGGTAGCGGTTAATTGTTCCCAGGCGGCCGCCACCTGCTTCTGCTCTTCAACCGGCGATGGGCCGGCGGTGGGTGATGGCGCAGACATGACTCTCACCGAGGTCAATCCAGCTGACCCATACTACCTGGTACAGGCACATACCGAGCAGGCGCGGAAACTGCTGGAAATCATCGGTGGCGATAAAGTATCCGAAGTGGAAATCCGTCAGGGCACTGCCGCCGTCGAACAGGCGCGGCAACAGATGAGTAGATGCCTCGAACAGAGTAATCTTGGGGAGGCGCTGCTTGATCGACTTGATCATCCCCATTGGGATGATGTGGCGTCGCGGTGCCTCGCCTGCGGTAACTGCACCCAAGTCTGCCCCACCTGTTTTTGTTCAACAACCAGTGAGCAGTTGGAACCGGTATCGTTAGACGTGACTCATGTCCGGCTCTGGGATTCCTGTTTTAGCGAGGGCCACTCCTATGTCAATGGCGGCGTGGTGCACCAATCGGTGAAATCCCGCTATCGACAGTGGCTGACACATAAGCTCGGTAGCTGGCCGGCGCAGTTTGGCGTCTCCGGTTGTACCGGCTGCGGTCGCTGCATCAGTTGGTGTCCAGTGGGCATCGATATTACCCAAGAAATCAGCAAGTTGGGGCAGTCATGAAGACACTGAGTGACGAGTTACTGGAGCATCCATTCTTTGAAAGTCTGGATCCGGACTATGTCGGGCTGATCGCCGGTTGTGGGAAGAACACGGTGTTCAAGCCGGACCAGGTGATCGCGGCGGCGGGTAGTGATGCTAATGAATTCTACGTAATCCGCAAGGGCAGGTTAGCAATGCAGGTACACGCGGCACCTGCCGGCACGGCATTGCTACAAACCCTGGACGGCGGTGACATCCTGGGCTGGTCCTGGCTGTTCCCGCCCTATCGCTGGTCCGTCGAAGCCCGAGCTTTACAGGAAGTGCATGCTATCAAGCTGGATGGTAAATGCCTGCGGGAAAAATGTGAGAGTGATCCCGGCATGGGTTACGAGCTGATGAAGCGCTTCTCGCGGATCATGTCGCAGCGACTGGAAGCTACGCAATTGCAGCTGCTGGACCTTTACGGCAAGGTAAGTCACTCGTGAATGATCCGTTGCTGCCAATCCTGTGTGCGGTCAAGAGCCGGCAAGTGCACAGTGACGATGTGTTTACACTGGAAATTGAGGCTCCAGCCCATTACCCGGCGTTTGGCGCTGGCCAGTTCAATATGCTTTATATGCCCGGTGCCGGCGAGGCCGCAATTTCCATAAGCGGTGATCCTGCCAGTTCAGGCTCGCTGATTCATACTATCCGCGCGGTGGGCAATGTCACCGACTTGTTGGGCAAGTGCCGCAATGGTGATCGGATCGGCATTCGCGGTCCCTTTGGCAAATCATGGCCGCTGGCGGCTGCGAAGGGCAAAGACCTGGTGTTGGTGGCCGGTGGCATTGGCATGGCACCGCTGCGGCCGGTACTGTACCAGGCCCTTGCCGAACGCGACTGCTATAACAGGATCGTACTGTTTTACGGAGCCCGCACGCCGGCCGATATACTGTATGCCGATGAATTCATGGCCTGGAAACAACGGGGCCTGCTGGACCTGTTTGTCTCGGTAGACACTGCCGCGGGCGATTGGGCCGGTGATGTCGGCGTCATCACCGGCCTGATACCAAGGGCCAAGGTAGAGGCAGTTAATAGCGTGGCGATGATTTGTGGCCCGGAAATCATGATTCGCTTCTCGGTCAACAAGCTGCGGGAACTCGGCTTGAGTCGCAAGCAGATCCATATTTCGCTGGAACGCAATATGAAATGCGCGGTGGGTTTTTGCGGACACTGCCAGTTGGGCCCGCACTTTATTTGCAAAGATGGGCCGGTATTTTCTTATGACCAGGTCGAATCGTTGTTGATGGCACAGGGATTCTGATGGATAAACCGAGACTTGCAGTATTCAAGTTTGCATCCTGCGATGGCTGTCAGCTGAGCCTGCTGGATTGCGAAGACGAATTGCTGGCGATCGCCGAGATGGTGGATATTGTCAATTTTCCTGAGGCGACCCGGCGAATGTTGCCGGGGCCCTACGATATTGCGCTGGTGGAAGGTTCCATCACCACCGCCCATGACCGGGACCGAATCAAGCAGGTGAGAGCGGACTCGAGCAGGCTTGTGACGATCGGCGCCTGTGCTACCGCTGGCGGCATCCAGGCACTACGCAATTTTTCCGATGTCGCTGAATTCAGCAAGACAGTCTATCCTCATCCTGAATACATCTCCTCGTTGACGACGTCCACCGCTATCGCCACGCACGTCAAGGTGGACTATGAACTGCACGGTTGTCCTATTAATAAACATCAGCTGATGGAGGTATTGCTGGCGCTGGCGTCGGGCAGGCAGCCACAGATTCTGCGAGAGAGTGTCTGCATGGAGTGCAAGGCCAGGGGCAATGTCTGTGTGCTGGTGGCTCAGGGAGAAAGCTGTCTCGGCCCCATTACTCAGGCGGGCTGTGGTGCTTTATGCCCCGCTTATAATCGAGGTTGCTATGGCTGTTACGGAGTAAAGGAGCAGGCCCAGGTGCCACAGTTGATGAGTTGGTTGCAGACTGAGTGTGGTATTACGGATGCCCAGATGGAGCGCAGCCTGCGGAGTTACAATGCAGGTGCGCCGGAATTACAGATCATTGCCAGGGAGAGCGGCAGCGATGGTGGATAGAGAGATTCCCGTCAAGGCCGGGATCAAGAGTCGGCGTATTGAAGTTGATTACCTGGCCCGGGTGGAAGGCGAGGGGTCTCTTCTGATTGATGTCCACGAGGGGAAGCTGCGAGATGTGAAACTGAAGATCTTCGAGCCGCCGCGTTTCTTCGAGGCCTTCCTGCGGGGTCGCGCCCTCACCGAGGCGCCGGATATTACCGCGCGCATCTGCGGCATATGTCCAGTGGCTTACATGATGAGCGCAGTACATGCCATGGAGCAGGCTCTTGGTGTTGAGCTTGACGAAGGCATTCGACGACTGCGACGTCTACTCTATTGTGGAGAATGGATAGAGAGCCACGTGTTACACATTTATATGCTGCACGCGCCTGATTTTTTCGGCTTCGACGATGCCATCACTATGGCAAAACAACATGGCGAGGCGGTCAAACGCGGCCTGCGTATGAAAAAGGCAGGTAATAGCATCGTCAAACTTCTGGGGGGTCGGGAGATCCATCCAATCAACGTCAGGGTAGGCGGTTTCTACAAGATACCGGAGCTGACTGAGTTCCGCAGCCTACTGGAGGAACTGAAGTGGGGCCGCGATGCTGCCGCAGAAACGGTGTGGTGGACGGCGGGTTTCGAATTCCCTGAGCTGCACCGGGATTACGAGTTCGTCGCCCTGAGGCATGACAGCGAATACCCGTTTAACGAGGGCCGTATTGTGTCTTCGAAGGGGCTCAATATTGCGGCGACGGAATATCCGGACTGTTTCGAGGAACTGCAGGTAGCGCACAGCAACGCCCTGCACTCGGTGCGCAAAGGTGCCGGGACGCCGTATTTTGTAGGGCCGATGGCTCGTTACAATCTGTGCCGGGACAAATTATCGCCGGCGACACGGCAGCTAGCCAGTGCGGCCGGTTTTGACAGAACTGTGGACAATGCCTTTGAGAGCGTAGTAATTCGGTCGCTGGAGGTATTTTATGCTTTCGATGAGGCCATCAGGCTTATTGAGGAATTTGTGGAGCCGGCACAGGCAGCAGTGGCGCTACCGCAACGCGCCGGGGTCGGCATGGCAGTCACGGAGGCACCGCGGGGCCTGTTATTTCATCGCTATGAAGTCGATGAGGAAGGTCTGATCAAGAGCGCCAACATCATTCCACCCACCTCCCAGAATCAGTTGACCATAGAGGGCGATCTGCGGGATCTGGTTGCTGCCAACCTGGAGTTGCCACAGGAAGAGCTAACCTGGCGCTGCGAGCAATCCATCCGCAATTACGACCCTTGTATCTCCTGCGCTACACATTTTCTCAAGGTAGAGGTAAACAATGGCGGCATCATTGAGCCTGCTCGGAATCGGTAATCGCTATCGGGGCGATGACGGAGTTGGTCTGCACGTGATTGCGCAGCTCGCCGGGTCATTACCGGCGGCGATGTTGGCTACCGGCGATGGTGAGTTGACCGGCATACTGGATTGTTTCGAGCAGCATGAAGAAGTAGTGATCATCGATGCACTCGAGGTCAATTCAGGCAAGCTGGAAGCGGGTAGCGTGGTGCAGCTCGATCCTCTCGATCAGTCGCTGCAAGATACCGGCTTGCGTGCCAGCACTCATGCCATGGGTCTGGCGGAGGCAATAGAAATGGCACGGACTCTGGACTGCCTGCCCCGGAGGCTGCGGATAATCGGTATCGTTGGAAAGGATTTTTCCAATGTGGAGGGATTGACGCGGGCGGTGCAAGCGGCCGCGAGGAGAGTGGTGCAACAACTAGTGGAGGAATTTGCCGGTGCATGAGGCGGGACTGATACGGGACCTGTTATCCAAGATAGACGAACTGGCGGCACGAGAGTCCGCCACTGCCGTTACCAGCGTGAGTGTTTGGCTCGGTGCGCTCAGTCACATCTCGGCCGAACACCTCCGCGAACACTTCAAAAACGAAACCGGTGGCAGCATCGCCGAGAACGCCTCCCTGGAAATCGAAGTTTCCGATGATATCGATCATCCGCAGGCACAGGATATTTTGTTGCGGAGTATAGATATTGCTGAACCCTGAGACCCGAAAACTAATGGTTTCTGGTCAGGTACAGGGGGTCGGATTTCGACCCTTTGTCTACCGTCTGGCGAGTTCGCTTGGATTGGGCGGGTGGGTGATTAACCAGAGTTCGGGAGTGCGAATAGTAGTGCAAGGGCATGCTCCGCGGCTTGAAAAATTTGTCACTCGGCTGAGACGAGACGCGCCCGGTTCGATCGATACCATCCAGCAGTCGAGCCTCGCAGCGCCGCGCATGCCGGATTTTCATATCGGTCCCAGCCAGAGTAATAGCGGCATCGCCGATGCGCTATTGAGCGACCGCGCGCTGTGCCCGCAGTGCCGCAGTGAATTTGATGATCCACACGATCGGCGCTATCAATATCCATTCATCAACTGCGCCGACTGTGGTCCTCGCTTCTCTGTCTGTCATGCATTGCCCTATGATCGCGATAATACAGCCTGGCGAGACTTTCCCCTCTGCGGCGCCTGCCGCGAAGAATTTGAATCATCCGCCGATCGTCGTTTTCATGCCGTCGGTATTTCCTGCCCCGATTGTGGGCCGACGCTGTTCACGGCGCAGGCAAACCGCGCGAAGAAGGCTATAGACGAAGCCGTCGCTACCTTGCGCGATGGTGGCATCGTGGCGCTCAAGGGTACTGCGGGCTTTCAATTGATAGTGGATGCCTGCAGCGACGAAGCTGTTGCTCGGCTGCGGCAACGCAAGCGCCGCAGCAAACCGCTGGCATTGCTGGCGCCGAACACAGACTGGGTCAGGCAACATGCCGAGTTGGGAGCCGCGGAACTGGAAGCCTTGCAGAGCCAGGCGGCGCCGCTGGTCTTACTGCGCAGCGTGGATTCATTGGTCCAGAGCGTTGCACCTGGCACCGACATGCTGGCGATAATGCTGCCCCATTCGGGATTGCAATTGCGTTTGCTGCAGGCGCTGCAACGGCCACTGGTGGCCACCAGTGGCAACGTGTCCGGTGTGCCCCTGTTGATCGGTAACGCGGAGGCACAGCAGCAGCTGGCGGATGTCGCCGATTGTTTCTTGCTGCACGACCTCGAATTGAGCCAGGGGCTCGATGATTCCATCGTGCGGGTGATGGGCGACAAGGCAGTGGCCCTGCGACTGGGACGTGGCCTGGCACCACAGGTGCATACGCTTCCCCGGGGAGAGAACACCATGGGCTGTGGCGCACAATTGAAGGTGAATATCGCCCTGCATAGCGGGGACAGGCTTGTCGCAGGTCCCTATATCGGTGACCTCTCTGCCCCGCAGGCGCGCCAACGCTACCGTGAACAGAAACAGTTAATGGGGAAATTCTTCAATATCGAAAGCTGCCGCGAAATTACCGACCTGCATCCGGACTACGCTTCCAGTATTGATGCGGACTATCGCGCCAGCAGTGTCCCCCATCATGTGGCTCATGCCATGGCTGCCTGGCTGGAGCAGCGGACGCCGCCGCCGTTCCTGGTGCTGGCCTGGGATGGCATTGGACTGGGTCCGGATCAGACCATTTGGGGCGGTGAATGGCTGCGCTTCGATACCGATTTCAGTTGGCAGCGGGTAGCCAGTATCCGGCCATTCCAGTTGCCGGCGCGTCATGACATCGCACGTTTCCCCGGTCATATCGGAGCCGCTCTGCTGGGCGAGGATACTACAGGCGCCGCTGTGAACTGCACCAGCATGGGCAGACTCATCGAAGGCCTGGCGTCGCTGGCTGGCCTGCGCGAGCAAAACGAATACGAGGCCCAGATCGCCATTGAATGGGAGGCGCTGGCCTGGCGCGGGGAGCACCCTGCCACCATGAACTTCGTCATCGAAGCTAATGAACTGGACTGGCGGCCGCTATTGCCGGTGCTGACAGATCCAGGGCAGGATCTAGCCAGCAAAGCGCTCGGCTTTCACCTGGCTCTGGCAACGGCCGCCGTGGAGCTATGTAAGAAGTTCGACAGCCGCACGGTGTTACTATCCGGCGGTGTGTTTCAGAACAGGATGTTGGTGGAGCTGATGTTAGCGGAGGCGGAGGCAGCCGGGCTGAGCCTGTTGACCCACCAGCATATTCCCCCCAACGATGGTGGCATAGCCATCGGTCAGTGTGTCGCCGAGGCAAAACAGGTAACGGCAAAGGAGTTGATGGGACAATGTGCCTAGCAGTGCCAGGTTTAATCTTGTCAGTAGAGGGAAATGGATTGGAACGTTCCGGCGTGGTGCGCTTCGGCCAGGTCGAACGTAGAGTCAATCTGGCCTTTACCCCGGAAGCGGCTGTCGATGACTATGTCATCGTCCACGTGGGTTGTGCTATCAGCGTCATCGATCAGGTTGAGGCGGAGCGCCTGTTCACCCTATTGCAGGAGGCGGATGTAGTGGCTGTAGACTCAATGGCGGCGGATGCCGTGGAGAGCGATACCACGGAGACAGGCTCGTGAAATACCTGGACGAATACCGGGACCCGGTGCTGGCGCAAAAACTGCTCAGGCGCATTGAGGCGGCTACCACAAGGCCCTGGGTGCTAATGGAGGTCTGCGGCGGTCAGACCCATTCCATTATTCGCTACGGCCTCGACCGCCTGCTTCCCGAACAGATCGAATTGATTCATGGTCCCGGCTGTCCAGTCTGTGTGACGCCGCTCGCCTGTGTGGATGAGGCTATCGCACTCGCCACCCGCCCAGAGGTGATCTTCTGTACTTTTGCCGACATGCTGCGGGTGCCCGGGAGCAAGACCGATTTGTTGGCTGCCAGGGCCACAGGAGCCGATGTCCGTTCAGTCTACACGCCACTGGATGCGGTGAAGCTGGCGCGTGAAAATCCGGCGCGGCAAGTAGTGTTTTTCGCGGTGGGTTTTGAAACCACGGTACCGGCCAACACGATCAGCGTGTTGCAGGCGCAAGCCGAGCGCCTCGATAACTATTCGCTGTTAGTGAGCCAGGTCCTGGTGCCGCCCGCGATCGAAGCAATTATCAAGACGCCGGGAAACAGGGTGCAGGGTTTCCTGGCCGCGGGTCACGTCTGTACAGTGATGGGTTTTCACCAGTACGAAGCCCTTGCTGCGCGTCACAATACACCTATTGTGGTTACCGGATTCGAACCGGTGGATCTGCTGTTGGGCATCGAAGCCTGTGTACTACAACTGGAATCTGGCCGTGGCGAAGTAGAGAATCAGTACAGTCGCTGCGTCAGCCGTGAGGGCAATATCACAGCTCAGGCAACTATCAACAGGGTCTTCGAGCCAGTCGACAAGGAGTGGCGCGGGCTTGGCGAGTTGGCGGCGTCCGGGCTCAACTTCAGGCGCGAATATAGAGACTTCGATGCGCGTCATCGTTTTAGTCTCGCCATCCAGAGTTCGAACAGCGAAAATCTCTGCCGTGCCGGCGAAGTACTAACCGGACGCATACGGCCAGACCAGTGTCAACGGTTCGGTAACGACTGTACGCCGCAGAACCCGCTTGGTGCCACCATGGTATCAGCCGAGGGCGCCTGCGCCGCTTACTATCACTATCGCCTGGTGGAGCAGCGATCCCCGCATGCCTGAATGTTCTTTTCCCTTTCAGAAGTATCCCGTTGTCACCCTCGCACACGGTGCAGGGGGTCGTTTCACCCAGCAACTGATAGACGACATATTCACTGCGGCGATGGTGACAGTGCAGTCCGAGCACGACGGTGCCACATTCGAGTTGGACGGGGTGTCAGTCATCAGCACCGACTCCTACGTCGTCAAGCCGCTGTTCTTTCCAGGTGGTGATATTGGCAAGCTGGCGGTGACCGGAACCTGCAATGATCTGGCAATGTGTGGCGCCGAACCGCTGGTACTAAGTTGTGGCTGGATTATCCAGGAAGGGTTTGCCACCGAGTCTCTATATCAGCTGGCCTGTTCCATGGCCCAGACTGCTGCGGAAATTGGTGCCCGCATCGTTACCGGCGACACCAAGGTGGTGGAACGGCGACACGGCGACGGTGTCTATCTCAATGTGTCCGGTGTCGGCAGGCAGTGTTACGCCAGCCATCCTGATCGCATCCAAAAGGGCGACCGGGTCCTGGTGTCCGGTGACATTGGCCGCCATGGCAGCGCCATTCTCACCCAGCGCGAAGACCTGCGTCTGCAGACGCCAATTGTCAGCGATTGTGCGCACCTTTGGCCGCTGGTGCATAAACTTGGTACAGCAGGTGTCGACATTCACTGCTTGCGCGACCTCACTCGCGGTGGCTTGGCGACAGCGCTGGCCGAACTGAGCACGACTACCGCGATGCGTTTCACGATTCAGCGGCAGCAGGTGCCGGTGAGTGAGGCTGTGGCTTCCGTCTGCGAGCTATTCGGCCTGGATCCGCTGTATGCCGCTAATGAGGGTCGCATGGTGGTGATTGTGCCAGCTACAGACTGTGATGCTGCGCTGGTTGCGTTGGGACAAGGCGCAGCCCTGATCGGTGAGGTTGAGGGCGGGAAAGGTGTGATCGCAGAGAGCGCTTTCGGTAGCAGCCAGGTATTGGATCTGCTCAGTGGTGAGCAACTGCCACGAATCTGCTAGTGGATTTAGAGGGCGGTCTGCTTCCCACCCTATTGTTAGTCACTCTGCCGTGAAGTCGGTATCGTCGCCATTGAAGCTCAAGGTCATCGGTAGGGACACCCAGTGCTTGCCCCCCGGATTACTTGTGCTGTTCAAGGCAACACCAAAGGTATACTTGCCCTGGGATGTAAACGCCATGCCCAGTTCAGTAGTGTTGATCGGTATCCCCAGCACCAGGGTCCATTTACCATCAAGGTATTTTTTGTCGACCGAGATCAAATTATCCGAATGCCAGTGGACATCATCCAGTAAAAGCCCTCGTCGCAATGCACTTGAAGCTAGCACTACTTGCCAAAGTTGTGCGGCTTCGCCCGCTTCCGTCAGCTGCCGCAGGGCCTCCCCATCCTTGATCGTGACGTTTTTCCCGACGGCCGGCCGTTGCAACCTGGAGACCTTCAGGTATTTCCCGATTTGCTGGCCCTGATCTTGTGACATGCCCGGCAGGTCGCTGTGGCAGGCGGCAAAACAACCGCCGCGGCCCAGCGCACCCTGGCGGGCGTCGCCCCACATCAGGGCGATACTTGAATCATCAGGTGACCCCTGCCATTGCAGGGTAAGAACCAACTGCTCGTCCTCCAGGGTGAATGATAGCTCTACGTCTCGCGATGCTGGCTCGAATGCCCCAGCGCGGGATTTCCCCAGTGCCGCCTCTTCGCCGCGGTGGCAGCGCTGGCAACTGGTTCCCTGGCGCAGTGGCTGTGAGCCCGGGTGAACCCGCAGCAGCCAGTCGCTGGCGGCTATTCCTGGATAAAACAGGGTGATGCGCCCTGCCTGTGCTGGCACGGTATGTATCGGCGGCGCCGAATCAGTTGGCGCGTGTGCGATGCCCTGGTGACAGTCGAGACAGGTGCGCCCGGGCTGTTGCATGGCCCGGTGGTAATTGCGCGCTTTTGTGCTGACCAGCGGGTTGTCAGCTATAGCGGCCAGGTCGTGACAGTGGCGACAGCCCATGGACTGGTTGCTTTGCATCTGCGGCTGCGCTGATTCGTGATTGTGAGGGTTGTGGCAGCTACTGCAAGGCGGGTCCTCGCGCAAATCTTCCCCCAAACCATGTACGCCTTTCTTCTGGGCCTTGTGGCACATCGTGCAAACTTCAGCTTGCAGATCGTTGAACAGTACCCGGTCGACATCGCTGTGAATATCATGACAGGTTACGCAGGTGAGGTTATTGAGCATGTGCAGTGAATGCTGCCAATCGGCCTGCGTATTATTCTCATGGCAGCCAAGGCAAGGGCCGTCTTGTGAGGCACTACTGCTGCTCCAGCGAGGACCAAAGCTGGTGGCAGGGGATATTTCGCGTGGCGCGGACGCGTGGGCGGCGCTGGCACCGTGACAGTCCTCGCAGCCGTGCTGAAATCCGGCTTCCACGCTGATACCGTGGGAACCCTGCAATAGCCCCTGGATCTGGGATTCTGAGCCGTAATCGTGACATTCGCGGCAGTGCCCGGTGCCAGCCGTATCGTCGACATCTCTGTCATTGGGGTATGCGGTGGATCCGCCAAGTAGCAGCCACAAGGCGCAGACGAGTGACATGATACCTCGCCCTTGCGCGTAAAACGTAGGAAGCATTGCCTCTTCAACTCTTTGCTCATTAACGCGCCAAGTTATTACAGACGCGGCTCCAGTACCAGCGGATTTTTAGCCGGCGAGCAGGGTATCCAGGACCATTCCCACCAGAAACAGGGAAGTGAAGAGTCGAGTATGACGAAAGGCATGGGCCGAAAACCAGAGCGGCCAGACTTCATCCGGATAGCCTGCGGGCTTCGCCTCTGGTTTGGGTTGTTGGTAAACTGTGAGCAAGCCCGGCAGCATCGGCAGACTGACCAGCACCAGCAGCAGTGCCCAGCCAAAGCTGCCACCCAGCACCAGGGCGATAATGAGCAGGTATTGGGCGGTGATCATGCCCAACACGCTGTAGCGAGATAGTCGTTCTCCAAGAATCACCGGCAGGGTTCTTACCCCCTTGCCTTTATCGGCCTCCAGTTTATCGGTATGTTTGCCGAACAGGACGGTGGTCGGTCCCAGCGCAAATACCAGGCTCAGCCATGCCACATCCCAACTCCATGTGCCGGCCAGTACGTAGTAGCTGCCGCCCACCATTAGTGGTCCCCACACCAGTAGCACTGCTGGCTCACCCAGACCATAGTATTTCAGTGGCCAGGTGTAGAACAGTACGAAGAAGGCGCCGGCCAGCATCAGGTCCAGTGTCAGGCCGGCGCGCTGCACGATAAGCCAACCGCCCAGCGCCAGGGCGACCGCAGCGGTTACACCCAGGTAGCGCCAGAATTGCCGTTCATTCATCAGGCCATCTTCCAGCACGTGCACACCGTACTGGTTGCGGTAATAGTTGTCCTTGTCGATGCCCCGGCGGGAGTCTGTATAGTCGTTGAGCAAATTGTTGGTGGCGTGGGCGAACATCAGGCCCATTACAGTGGCCAGCCACAGGTCCCATTGAAAGACGCCGGCCCGCCAGGCCATCAGGCCACCGAGGGCAGCAGCGGTAAAAGTCATGAACAGCACTGAGGCGCGGCAGGCGATCAGCCATTTGGCCACCGGATCCAGTGTTTGCCACTCGCTCTGCGACAGCTTGGGCATCTGGTCCAAGGCGCGGCCCCACATTTTTACGTTGATCATCTGCTGGCGGTCTCTGTGCTGGGAAATTACTTCCGGGGAGCGCCCCCGACATTTTACGGACACAAGGTTAACCGTTCGCAAGGATCTCTGCGAGTTTCTGTGTGGATTCTGTACAGAATTTGTTCAACTTCAGTTCGTATGCATCACATCTGGTTATTCGACAGCAAAGTACTGTGCGAAAGTCGTTGCCAGATAGCCGTCCTCTGCTATTATTTCCCTAGGAACTGCAGGGGAGTCTGGGATGCCTCCCTCGCGGTGGCCGCAGCCGTGAACCATCAATAACATAACAAGGACGACAATCCGGTGAGCCTTTTTAGCAATCGAATAGTCAAGGTGCTGGCTGTGCTCGCGGTTCTGGGGGTGGGTGTCATTGCCAGCTGGGCAGCGATGGATACCGCCTTCCATGCCACCGGCGACTATGAATTCTGTACCAGTTGTCATGCCTATGAACCCATAGCCCGGTCCTATCGGGAAGACACGCACGGGGGCAATAACCAGTTCGGCGTGAGAGCTGCCTGTAATGATTGCCATCTTCCCCGTGATAATTCCCTGCACTACTTCTGGGTTAAGGCAAAACACGGCATTGTGGACCCGACCATGGAGCTGCTGAAGGATCCTCACGAAATTGACTGGCATGGCATTCGGGAACGCCGTGAAGAGTTCGTCTACGATTCCGCGTGCCTGAACTGTCACAAGTATCTGCAGGAGGCCACCGAGGGAAGCCGTATGGCCTTCCGCGCCCATCGGCGTTACTTCAGCGGTGAAACGGACCGGAAATGCGTCAGCTGTCACGAAAACGTAGGGCACAATCGTCTGGGTTACCACCTTGAAGACTTGGGCTGGAAGAAACCGCAGGAAGGAGATCAACCATGAAGCGCTTATTAGGATGTGGATTTATACTGGTGCTTTGTAGCTTAAGCCCCTGGACGCTGGCCGAGTCCAGCGCCATCAGCGTGGCAGGCGTTAAAACCCTCAAGATCGATCGCGGGCTGTCAGTAGAAGGCAAGGCCTGTATCACCTGCCACCAGCAGATCACGCCGGGGCATGTGGCGGATTGGAAAGAGAGCCGTCATGCGCATGCAGGTATCTCCTGCATCGACTGTCACCAGGTAGCTGAGGGCGAGCCCCATGCCATGCGGCATGCGAACGTAGAAGATACCCCGGTATTTGTCTCCCCGCTGGTTTCGCCGAAGGTCTGTGGTCGCTGTCACGTCGATGCCAAGGCGCAGTTTGATGCCAGCGGGCATTACCGCGCCTATCACCAGATCATTCCCAAGGATAACCTGCACGCTTTGCAGATAGTGCACGAGGGACGCAACCATCCGGAACTGTCAGGTGCGCCGGGAGAGACCGGTTGTATGCAGTGTCACGGCACCGAAATCAAGCTGGACGAGAACAACCGGCCCACGGCGGAAACCTGGCCGAATAACGGCATGGGCAATATCTACCCCGACGGCTCCACCGGCAGCTGCAACACCTGTCACAGCCGGCACAAGTTCGATATTGGCGAGGCGCGCCACCCCCACGCCTGTGCCTCCTGCCACCTGGGTCCGGACCATCCCAATATCGAAATCTTCGAGAACTCCAAGCACGGGCATCTCTACAACACCGAGGGTGACGAGTGGGAATTCGATAGTGCTCCGGATGCCTGGGAGCCCGGCGACTATCGCGGCCCGACCTGTGCCACCTGTCACATGAGCGGCATTGGCGCGCTGTCTGTGACGCATAACGTCAGCGAGCGCCTGTACTGGAACCTGTGGGCCAAGGAGTCCAAGGTGCGTGGCTCAGATGACGTGATGAGCCCCTTGCTGGGCGATGGTCCTGCTGGCAGGAAAAAGATGAAGACCGTGTGCAGCAACTGTCACTCATCGACTCATACCGATAATTTCTTCACTCAGGGTGACAAGGCGGTACGCCTGTATAACGAAGCTTACTATAAACCTGCCACCGAGATGCTCAATGAGCTGAAGGAGAAAGGCCTGTTGAAGAAAAACCCGTGGACGGATGAGTTCCAGATCACCTATTACCACCTGTGGCACCATGAGGGACGTCGTGCTCGTCAGGGCGCGATGATGGGTGCGCCGGATTACGCTCACTGGCACGGCTTCTTTGAGCTGCAGCAGGATCTGTACAAGCTCGAGGGTATTTACGAGAAGCGTTTGGAGAGTGGCGAGATCGAGTAGTTTCCTGCGGTTTTCGATCGTGAAGGGCGTCTGTTTGGGCGCCCTTTTTTTGTTTTGGCGGCCCTGGGGCCGCTGAGTTGTCGGTAGCTCCGTAGAAAGTACCTGGCGGGAAACCGTTTCTGGAAACTCGCATGGTTGAAGGGAGCACTGTGTTTTGGGCCGCTGTGAACATTCAGGCCGCAGCTAAAGCTTCCCCGGCGTTTCGGGAGTATTCTGCGAGCACTGTCCGAGTCCAGAAAATTGCGCAGCAATTTTTGTCGAGTTGCGCAGCAGCCCGAAACGCCGGGGAAGCTTGCGGCCGTTCACAGCGGCCCAAAACACAGTGCTCCCGTCTTTCCCGCTCAGAGCCTCTCCAACCACCTTACCCGAGTTTTCCGTCTACCCGGGCCCGGGTTAAAACCGGAATATACCTAACCAGAAACAGCAAAAACGCAACAATCCACAGCCCCGCCGACAGGCGCCATGCCCAGTGCGTGAGAGTGATATCCCACAGGGGCAGCAAAGCGCGCAGGATCGCCGCCAGGAAGACCATGCCAAAGGCCACGGCCAGGTAGCCAGGGACTTCCAGCGGCCGACCCGTGTGACCCAGGGAGACGCGGGACATCATGGCCAGGATCATGCCGCCTATGGTGCCGATGGCCAGCAGGTGGATGATGTTTTTGATCTCCGAGGGGTCGCCACCCGTCATAGCCAGGCCCAGCATCGCCAGTGGAATGCACAGGTAACTCAAGTGCATGGACCAGAGTAAGGGTTCCTTGCTGGTTCTCCAGCCCTGCCAGTGTTGCAGGCGAAACAGGTGAATAAGGCCGCCACCCAGACACAGCAGTGAGAGAGCGGAGCCGGCCTGTTGCCACGGCCAGACTGCAGTTACCAGGCCTATCACGGCAGTGATGCCTATCGCCAGGTACTCGAACCACAGGGGCAGTGCTGCGATTTTGAAGCCCAGGCGGTTGCCGGTGAACAGGGGCGTCACCCTGCCGCCGATAATGACCACCAGCAGGGTGATCATCCACACGGCGCTGTAATGCAGGCGGGTACTCAGCAGGGGGTCGTCGATACTCCAGTAGCTGGCGGAGTTCAGCAGGGCCAGTGCCAGCAACACCGGCGGAAACAGCATATTGCGCCACTGGCGCACAGCCCAAATCCGCTGTGTAAGTTCATAGGCCAGGAATAGGATGAAGGCCGTGTCCGCCAACCATGCCAGTGGCGCCTGGGCTGGCAGTAGCCACAGGATGACGCGGGCGACCAGCCACAGGCCGAAAAGCAGTTGCAGCCGCCAGCCCCGGGTGCCCGGGAGGCCGGTCCAGGTGGCGACAGCGGATAACAGGAAGCCCGCCACCACGGGCATGGCGAAGCCAAAGACCATTTCATGGGCATGCCACCACATCGGGAAGAGGGTGAAGTCCCAGCGCG